>WRFF01000006.1 GCA_009778945.1 Clostridiales bacterium
CCCCCCGTCGTGATATACCCCGAATAAAAGACGGGCGTGGCCCAGGTGGCTCCCGTCGCGACGATATGCGGCACCCATCCGGCGGCGATCATCTCATAAGAAAGCAGGCCGCAGACGACCGGCGCCGCCAGGAACGGAATGAAATAGAACGGATTGAAAATAATCGGGACTCCATAGGTCAGCGTCTCGTTGATATTGAAAACAGCCGGAATGATGGACAGACGGGCAAGCGGCTTGTCCCGCCCCCGGGACCCGACCAAAAGGAGCACGAGAAGCAGCCCTATCGTAAGGCCGGCGCCGCCGATCGTGGGAAAGGTAAAGAAAAAATCGCGCGACAGAATGGTATGCTGGGCAACTTCCGGGGTGAAGGAAGAAGCCGCGGGCAGATTGTCCGTGATAAGAAAACCTCCGTGCAAGCCGAAAAACCAACAGGCCTGAACAATAAGCATAATGAGCACCGCCGCGCCGGCGCTGTCCTGCGCCATAAGGCGGTTTACGACGCGCATGATGTCTGCTTCAAAAGTACCGTTTTGGAAAAACGGATCCATAACAAATACGCGGATCAGCGCAAAGACAACCAGCGTTAGCAGCATTGGCAGGATTGCGCGAACAGCGGAACGAAGCTGCGTGTAAGTGTTCAGCCTTGTAAAACGGCGCTTCCGCAAAATAGTAAAAAAGAGGGTAAACAGCCGCTCTGAACCGATGGCGCAGATCAGCGCGAAGAGCAGCCCCTGGCCGCCGGGTTGGCGAAAGAGCAGCATATTGCCTGCCATCGCCGTCAGAATGATGTAGGAGGAAAGCGCGGTAAGGAGGAAGGATCTGACCCCGAGCTCGCGATTGCGCACATAAATATTTCGATGGGAGATCGAATACGAAACAGAGAACAGCGCGGCGATGCTGACCGCATTGATCGTGGCGTATTGAATTGTTTGCGCCAGTGTCACGCCGATGGAACCGGCAACCTTATTATTCAAAAAATCCTGCCACGCAGGGATGGGGATGTTCAACGCCGCGGTGAGGAAAGCGCCGATAAGCACGACGGGGATGAGCGCAACCAAACCTCTGCTGATCGAAGAGATGATCAGGTTGTCGGAAATCCTGTCCGCAAGTTTTTTTATTCCTTCTTCCAAAGCGTCCTTTCCGTTTAATAACAAACGTGGTTCCACCTTTGTAATATTTTATCGACAAGTATACTCCAAAACGCATCTCTTGGCACGCACGCTTTCGACCTGGCACGCATATTTTCAGTGGAAGCGTGTATACTATAGGCATGAAAAAGCGGCTTCGTAAAACTTGGAGCATCCTGTTGGCGGCGGTTTTTTTTGTCGCCGCGTTTTCCGCATGCGGCGCGGCGGGAGGAACCGCCGACGGCGGCCAGCAGACATCCTCCAGGGGCGGCCTGCTCGGAGGCATCACCGGTAAGCTCGGCCAGGGAGGCGTTAAACCGACGGTAGCGGATCCCGCAAACGCGCCGGACCGCGACAATACGCCCAAGGTGCTCACCTGCGAAACGGGGAGCAAGACCTTTAGCGGAAACGGGGGCACAGTCGATTATTCCAATATCGATTCCGGCTATATCATGGCCAAATACGCAGGAAGCAACCCTAAGATCAAGATTCAGATCACAAACGCCGCCGACAAAAATACCTATACATACGATTTGACGCCGAACGCGGATTTCACGTCCTTCCCGATTCAGGACAGCGGCAATTTTACGATTGCGGTCTTTACGAATATCTCAGGCGATCAATACAGCCAAGCCTGCGCGCAGCAGGTGACCGCGCAGCTTACCGACCAATTGCAGCCTTTCCTGTACCCCAACCAGTACTGCTGGTTCACGGACAGCACGCAGGCGGTCGCAAAGGGGGCGGATCTTTCGAAAGGCGCAAAATCCGATTTGAAAGTAATTGAAAATATCTTTATCTGGATGACAGGCAACGTAAAATACGATTATGATCTTGCAAAAAACGTGCAGAGCGGCTATGTGCCGGACGTGGACCGCACACTGACGACAAAGAAAGGTATCTGCTTCGACTACGCTGCGCTTATGGCCTGCATGCTGCGTACGCAGAATATTCCCTGCAAACTCGTCGTCGGTTACGCGGGTCAGGAATACCACGCGTGGATCAGCGTCTATGTAAACGGCCAGGGCTGGGTGTACAATATGATTCAATTTAACAACGACACTTGGACATTTATGGATCCGACGTTCGCGGCCAACGGCGCCACGGGCGACCCGAATAAAAACGACGGCACGGCTTACAACCCGATCTATTATTATTGAACAGGAGACAGAGATGGATAAAAGTGATTCTCAAACATCGAAGCGGCTGTTGTCGGCGGAGGAACTGGCGGCCTTCGCGCAGCAATTCGCGCTCACGGTCAAAACCGGCATTCCGCTCTCCGAAGCGGTGATGCTTTTGCGGGACGACGCGGATACGGGCGCCGCGAAGAAACTGCTCGGCGATATCCTCGAGAAGCTCGATGCGGGCGGCACGCTCGCGGACGCGCTGCGCGGGACGGGCGTCTTCCCGGTCTATATGACGCAGATGGTCGAGATCGGCGAATCGTCGGGGCGGCTCGATACGGTGCTCGATTCGCTGCACCGGTATTATGAACGCGAGGACAATATCTCAAAGAGCGCGAAAAGCGCCGCGACCTACCCCGCGATTATGCTCGTGGTCCTGGTCGTGATCATTGTCATTCTGGTGACAAAAGTCCTGCCTATTTTCAATCGCGTATTTCAGATGCTCGGCAGCGAGATGTCGCCGCTCGCGCAGGGTGCGATGCAAGTCGGAAACGCAATCAGTTCGGCGTCCGCGATCTTGGTCGCGGTTATCGTGGTCATCGCGGTCGTCCTCATTATCATGCGGCTCACGAAAAAAGGCCGTGCGGCGCTCGGTTCGCTCGGACAGCGCCTCTTCAAGACGCTTTCGGACCGCATGGCCGCCGCGAAGTTCGCCTCGGCCATGTCGCTTATGCTCGCGAGCGGGCTTGACACGAGCCGTTCCATCGCGCTCACGCTGCCGCTTATGACGCATCCGGGGATGCACGCAAAAATTGAGGAGTTGGAAAAGAGTTCGGAGGCGGGCGGTTCGTTCACGGAGGGCGTCGTGCGCACCAAGATCTTTACGGGAATGCAGGCGCGGATGCTCGCGCTCGGTTATAAATCAGGCAACCTTGACACCGTGATGGAGCAGATCGCGGATGATTACGAGCAGGAAGTGGACGACCGGCTCGACGGGCTTATCTCCGTCATCGAGCCGACGATGGTCGCGGTCCTCTGCGTGATCGTCGGGCTTATCCTGCTTTCGGCCATACTGCCGCTGCTCGGCATCATGAGCTCGATCATGTGAGGCAGCCCAAATGATACGGGTATTCAGGCCAAAAAAAGCAGCGGGAGCCGTAAAGGTGATCATTTTTATCGCAATCGTGATCCTCTGTATCGTGCTTATTCTCATGGGCCTCGGGCGCCTCGGCGCCTCGCAGGACACGAAGCAGGCCAAGGTCGCCTACGACGCGATCGTAAAGGCAACGGTGCAGTGTTACGCGCTTGAGTCGCGCTATCCGCCGAGTCTGAAATATTTGGAAGACAACTACGGGGTCGTGCTCGATCACCAAAAATATGTGTATGACTACCGGCCGATCGGAGAAAATCTCATGCCGCAGATACACGTCTTTTCGGCGACGGGTTCAGTGGCAGCAGGAGGGGCGTCGTAATGTTCGGACGGAAAAGCCATTCGATGAATCTTGTCTTCGTCATTCTGCTGCTCGGTGTTTTTGCAATCGCAGCGGTTTTCACCGCTGTGCTCGGCGCAAAAATTTATGAGAGCGGCACACAGAAGATGCAGGACAATTTCGACATGCGTACGTCCGTCATTTATCTTTCGGAAAAAATTCGCACGGCTGGCAGCGCAGGCGATATTTCCACACGGGATCTTCCCGGAATAGGGAAAGCGCTCGTGATCTCGGAAACCGTAAACGGACAAGGTTTCGAATCATGGATCTTTGTCGCGGACGGACAGCTCTGTGAGTCCGTTGTCGCTGCGGGCGATACGCCCCTTCCGGGCGCGGCGCAGCAGATCATGCCGCTCACCTCGTTCCAGGTTACGAAGGAAAGCGGAGGGGTTTCGCTGACTGTGGTCACGGCGCCCGGGGCAAGTGGAAGTCCCCAAACAATTTCAACCTTTCTTGCGGAAAGGACAGGATCATGAAAGTCCGTCACATGAAAGTTTCAAAATCCGCGGTCTTTCTGTTTGAACTGATGATCGTGATCGCCATATTCACGGCGGCGGCGGCGATCTGTATGCAAATCTTCGCGGCTTCGTTTCGCCAGAGTGAACAGTCGCGCGCGCTGACGATGAGCGCGGTGAACGCGCAAACCGTAGCGGAACGGTTCAAAGCGGACGCGGCGGCGGAACAGGCGCCGCTGTGGTTTGACAGAGACTGGAAGCAGGTAAAAACGGAAGCGGACGCATATTATACGGTGACGCTCGTACCACAGATATCGGGCGGTTCCGGCACGGCGGCAAATCAACCCGTACCGACAGATGCGGATGGCTCGGCCGGTTCGGGCGGTATCGTGAGCGCAGCAACTCCCGAAGGCCTGAAAAGTGCGCAGGTACAGGTGCTGCAGAAAGGTGAGAAGACGCCGCTGTTCACCTTGGACGTAAAGGAGTATGTCGGATGAGCGGGACGGCTGCGAGGCGCAGCCTCGTCACAACGAAAAGCAAACCGCGCAGACGTTCTTTCGGAACTTCGATGGGCGTCACAAGCATCATTGCGATCCTCGTGATCCTCGTGCTTGTGACCTTTGCGGCGCTCTCCGTCACGACTTCAAAGGCGGATCTGAATCTCTCGCAGCGGACGGCGGACAGTATGCAGGCCTATTATAAGGCGGACAGCGCGGCGGAAGAAAAATACGCGCAGATCGCGGAAGCGGTAAAAGCGGACCCGGCCGGCTGGGGAAGCGAGATCGCGGGCTTGGGCGTCACGGTGAACGGCGCGGCCGCGCAGACCATCACGTGGACGCAGCCGGTGGACAAAGCGCGCAACCTGGAAATCGAATTGACGGTCCGGAGCGGCAGCGTGGAACGTACGCGCTGGCAGGTTGTGCCAAACGGCGAGTGGAACCCGGACAACACGCTGAACCTCTTCACGCCGGGCCAGTAATCACGAAAGGAACGAACCGATGGATTTGGAGCTTGAACAGGTACTAAAGGAAGCTTCCGCACGCGGCGCGTCGGACGTCTTCATCGTCCCCGGCAAACCGCTTACCATGAAAGTGGGCGGCGAAATTACGGACGTCACGCAGGACAAACTGCTGCCGGAGCATACAAGCGCCTTCCTCAGGGATATCTACGCGCAGGCCGGCGGACGTGATCTGGGGCGCGTGGAGAAGACGGGCGACGATGATTTTTCTTTCTCGCTTCCGGGCGTCGCGCGCTTCCGTGTCAGCGCATTCAAACAGCGCGGCACGCTCTCCGCGGTTATCCGTGTTGTCGCTTTCGATCTGCCTGATCCGGCGGCGCTTTCCATCCCGCAGATCGCGCTCGATCAGTCGGAACGCACGAAGGGGCTTGTGCTTGTCACCGGCCCGACCGGCAGCGGCAAAAGTACAACGCTCGCCTGTATCATCGATAGAATCAACAAGACGCGCAATGTGCATATCATCACGCTGGAAGATCCGATCGAATTTCTGCACCGGCACGACAAGAGTATCGTCAGCCAGCGCGAGATTTCCTTGGATACAAAAAGTTATGTAATCGCGCTCCGCGCGGCTCTGCGTCAGACGCCGAATGTGATCCTGCTCGGCGAGATGCGCGATACGGAAACGATCGAGATCGCGATGACGGCGGCGGAGACAGGGCACCTCGTTCTCTCCACGCTGCATACGGTCGGCGCGGCCAATACGATCGACCGCATAATCGACGCCTTCCCTGCAAACCAACAGGGGCAGGCGCGCGTACAGCTTGCGATGGTGCTCGCCGCGGTCGTCTCCCAGCAGCTCGTCCCCAAATCGGACGGCAAAGGAGTCGCGCCCGTTTTCGAGGTCATGCTTGTGAACGACGCGATCCGCAATATGATCCGTGAAAGCAAGATCCATCAGATCGACAGCGTGATCACTTCCTCGGCGGGCGAGGGCATGTTCACCATGGATTCGAACCTGCTCAGCCTCTTCAAGGCCGGTCATATCTCGGCGGACACCGCCGTCACCTACTCCACGCAACCCGACCTGATGCGCAAACGCCTGACCGCCTGACCGCTGACCGCCCGGCAGACACCAACCGCCAAATAGGAAAACCATCAAAACCGGAACAGGTTCTCTCGTCCCTAATAACAGCGTTCGCCGCCGATCCAGGTTTCAAGCACGTTCGTGCGGTCGATTTCGATGGGATCGATCTGCAGAATATCCCGGTCGAGCACGATAAAATCGGCGTATTTTCCGGGCGCGAGCGATCCGATCTCCTGATCCCGGAATAATTGAAACGCTCCGTTTATCGTATAAGCTTCGATCGCGTCACCCACGGAGATGCGCTCGCCCGCGTTCCGCAGCCACGCAGGATCGTCCTGCGAAGCGATATCGGGAACGCCGAACGGCTCCCCGGTCGGGAGGTTGCGCGTGGCCGCCACGTCGATCGCATGGAACGGATCGTTGACCGGCGACGCCGGATAATCGCCCGAAAACGTCAGGCGCACCCTCTTTTTCAGCAGCGATGCGACCGGATACGCCGCGAGCGCCCGCCGCTCCCCGAGAAACTTATCTTCTATTTCATCGTACCAATAGGGTTCTTTGAAATGCCAGAAGGGCTGAAAAGCGGCGATCACTTCAAGCCGGGCCATCTCGTCCTGCTCCGGCAGGTCGACAAGCTGCAGATGGGTCAAAACATCACGCGGGGAAGAGCCGGCCGAGATTGACGTACCGGCTAAGTTTTCCATATTTTGTTGTCTCGCGAGGCGCAGCGCAGCTAAGACGTCGCGCGTGGCGGCGTCCCCGATCGTATGCACATGGAGCTGATATCCCGCGGCGGAGATTTCCGCAAACCGCGCGGCGAGTTTGTCCACCGACCACAGCGGTTCGCCGCGCCAGCCGGTCCGCTCTTCGCCGGCGTAAGGCTCTTTCAGATACGCAGTTTTGCCTTCCACAACGCCGTCCATAAAGAATTTTACCGTCGTCACTTTGACCCCGGTCCCCTCGAACAGCCGCTCGTATTCCTTCGCTTCTTCAACCGTCTGCGCAGCGGGATATTCAGGCATGGCCTGCGCGCAGAGGTTGACGCGCAGCTTCCAAACTCCCTTCTCCATGAGCGTTTTCATCGCACACGGATCCGCGAACTGCGGCGAAATATGCATCGCGGCGGTGAACCCCCACGCAAGCATCTTTTGCTGATAGAGACGCATAGCCTCCGTTTCCTGTACCGGCGTGAAAGCCGCCCTCAGCGTGATCAGCTGATAAGCATCGGATAAGATGCCGTCCGGCTCACCGTCCGCTCCGATCCGGATTTTCCCTCCGCGGGGTGCAGGCGTTTCCGCCGTAATGGCGACACGGGCGAGCGCCTGCGTATTGAGCCAGATATTATGCCCGTCCGACGATTCGAGAACCATAGGCTTGTCCGGGCAAATCTCATCGAGCAGCCGTTTTGGCGCTTCGGCAACGCCGTCAAAGATCGAGATATAAAAACCGGTGCCGAAATACGCGCTTCGCTCCGGATGCCGCCGGACAAAATCCCGGACTGCTTCCAGTGTCCCGCCGAGCTGACGCATATCGTACAGATAAATTCCGAATAGCTCCGTCATCGCCGAACCAGGCGCGTGGACATGTGTGTCAACGAAACCCGGAAGGACGGCGCGCCCCGCCAAATCGATCGTTTCAAACGGCGGCGAGGATTCGGCGGCGGGTCCTGTAAAATCAGAGATTGCGGCATGTGCCTCTGCTTCGGTCCCAACGGCTAAAATACGCCCCTTGTCCGAGACAGCCATCGCTTCCGCAGGACGCTGTTCCCAGCCTTCGCCCTCTACCGTATAAATTTTTGCGTTTATAAACAGTTTCCCGCAGGGATCCGCTTCAACGCCTCCGAGGGTTCCGGCCGCCGCGAGCAGCCTCCTCGTATAGGCATCGCGCGGACTCTCAAAAATCCGCCGCGTCTCACCCGATTCGACAACTTTCCCGTCAAGCATCACGTAGACGCGGCTCGCGATCATCCGGCAGACCGTCAAGTCGTGCGTGATAAACAGGATCGCAAGCCCGCGCTCATGGCGCAGCCGGTCCAATGTCGCAAGGATCTGGTTTTGCACCACCGTGTCGAGCGCCGAAACGGATTCGTCGCAAACCAGAAGATCCGGATCGGTCGCGAGCGCCCGCGCGATCGCGACGCGCTGCCGCTGCCCGCCCGAGAGCCGTTCCGGCCTGCGGTCGAGCAGCTCTTCGTCAACCTCCGCCAACGCGAGCAGTTCGGAAAGCCGTGAAATTATGGAGCCGGAATCGGTCCCACCAGCCTTCAACGCTTCCGTCAGGATCTTTCGCACGGTATGCGCGGGATTGAGCGAAGAGTAGGGATCCTGAAAGACGATCTGCGGGAAGCTTTTGCCTGTGTAGACGATCTCGCCCTGATCTGCGCGCTCCAGCCCGACAACGCAGCGTGCGAGCGTCGTCTTGCCGCTGCCGCTCTCGCCGACCACGCCGGCGCACTCGCCCGCGCGCATTTCGATCGAGACGTCTGAGAGCGCCCGCACCGCGCCGAAATTCTTGCAAAGTTCCGTGACGCGCAGGATGACCGGTTCGTTTTCAGGGGGCGGCGTCTGATATCCGCTTTCATTCAGCACGCGGTCCGCTTCGACGAGCCGTTTCGTGTAGGCGTTTTGAGGGTGTTCCACGACAGCCTTCGTCTCCCCGCGTTCGACCACACGGCCTGCCTCCAATATGATGATCTGATCCGTACGATCGCAGATGAGGCCGATATCATGCGTGATCAGGAGCAGCGGCATGCTGCGCCGCGACCGGATCTCATCAATCAGGTCGAGTATTTCACGCTGTGTCACAACATCCAACGCCGTCGTCGCTTCGTCCGCGATGAGAAGCTTCGGCTCGGTCGCAAGCGCCGCGGCGATTACCACGCGCTGCCGCTGCCCGCCCGAGAGTTCGTGCGGATAGCGCTCGCCGATCTCCATCGAAAGGCCGACTTCAGCCAGGGCCGTTTCGAGATCAAACAATGTGCGGCGCGCTTTCGGCACGCCCAGAAGGATCTGCTTCCCGCACCGTACGAGCGGGTCGAGCGCCGTGAACGGATCCTGCAGAATCAGCCCGATTTCACTGCCGCGCACGCGCTGCCATGCGCGCTCCGCCGCATCGAAGGCAAAGGCCTCCCCGTCGATCAGATAATCCCCGCTCACGCAGCTGCCCGTGGGCAAAAGCCCCGTCAACGAGCGCGCAAACATCGTTTTGCCGCTTCCGCTTTCGCCGACCAAGCCGACAGAAACCGCTTCGTCGAGCGCGAAGCCGATCCCGTCCAGGATTTCCGCGCCGCCGATGCGCACTTTTAAATTGTCCACTCGAATCCGTATCATAGCATTGTTCCGTTTAGTATTCCGTTATTATTTTTATTCCGCAATTCACCACTCCAGCGTGTTCCGCTCCGTCAGCCAGTTTCCGACCAGATTCACGGCAATCGCCGTGAGCACGATCGCGATTCCGGCGGACAACGCCGAAGCCGCGTTGTCAAACAGGACTTGGCGCCCATCCGACAGCTGCCGGCCCCAGTCCGCGGCGCCCGGCGCCACACCGAGCCCGAGATAGGAAAGCGAGGACATCGATACGAGGCCGTACGCGATATTCAGGAAGAAATTTACGAAAATTATGAGCGCGATATTCGGAAAGATATGCTTCGCGAGAATGCGCAGCGTCTTGAGCCGCAGCAGCAGCGCCGACTCGATATACGGCTTGTTTTTCTGGGAGATCACGGCGGCGCGCACGATGCGTACGTCAAACGGCGAGTAGAGAATGACCATGACGAGCACGCTCACCCAATAACCGCCTCCGATAATACCCGCGGCGACGATTGCCAGGAGCAGCGTCGGCATCGAAAGCATGATATCCGCGTAGCGCGAAATGATCCAGTCGCAGATCCCGCCGTACCAGCCGGCAAGGCTGCCGAGCAGAATGCCGATCACGATGCTGCCGGACGCAATGACGACCGGGCCGATCATCGCACTGCGAGCGCCCGCCACAAGAAGCTGCAGCACATCGCGGCCGAGCTTGTCCGTTCCAAGAAAATGCCCCGGGGAAAGCGCCGGCACAGCGCCGAGCGCAATGTTCTGATCGAGAGCGCCGGGCGCGATCAGGCCCGGAAAAGCCATGCAGGCAACGACAACGATCAGAAAAACGATCGAGATGCGCACGGATACGGGCATGGAAGTCTGCAGCCTCACAGCGCCATCCCCTCCCCGGTGCGCGCGGCTGCTTTGGACGGAAAGCGGTTCCTGTGCCCGCGCGAAAGCGGATTGATAAAGGCCACCGCAATATCCACGACCGCCGACGCAAGACATATCATGGAGGCAAGCATAAGCGCAATGAACTGTATGACAGGCACGTCATGGAAGGTGACAGCGTTCGCGAGAAGATTGCCGAGTCCGGGAATCGAAAACACGCTCTCGACAAGGATTGTCCCGCCGAACAGGTTCGCGAGCACAAGCCCTGTGCTCGTGAAAATTGGCGCCGACGCGTTCCGGATCTGCGCGGCGGTGATCGCAAACGGCGCAACCGCGCGGGCGCGGAGGAAAGTCGAATAATCCTTTTCGACCTCGACGAGCAGCGAAGCCCGCGTGACTTTGATAATGAGCGCCGTGACCGCAAAGGTCAGGCAGATCGCAGGAAGCGCCAGATGCCAGAGGGTATCAGTCCACGTCCCGTTTCCGACCCCATAGATCGGAAACAGGCCCAGCCGCAGCGCAAAGATATACAGAAAAACCAGGCCGATCGCAAAGCTCGGCGCGCTCGTGCCAACGAGCGCGACCGCGCTGATCACGCCGTCGCGCGGTTTGCCGCGGCCTTTCGCGGAAACGACGCCGAACAGAAGGCCGAAAATAATAGACAGCACGAGCGAAAACAAGACAAGCTCAAAGGTGACCTGCGCGTGCGGCGCGACGTATTCCGTCACAGGCTGCCCCGATTGAATGGAGGTTCCGAAATTGCCGTGCAACGCGCCCCACACCCAGCGCCCGAACTGCACAAAGAACGGATCGTCAAGCCCGTATTTTTCGCGGATCTGCGCCAGCAATTCCGGTGTGGCGTTTTTTGTACCGACAAGCACGCGCGCCGGGTCACCCGGCGCGATAAATATAAGCGAAAAAATGACAAGCGCGAGGGCGACAAGCGAAACTACGAATTCCGCCAGCCGCCTCACGAGATAGAGCAGTTTGGTTTTCACGAGGTAAACAGCTGCGGCCAATTGCTGCTGAGCAGCGAATAGGAATTATAGTCCTTCAACTGAATGCCTTGTTGATACGCAATCGCAGCCTGTCCCCACCAAACGGGGGCGTAGATCACTTGCTCCTGCGCGATGCTGTTGCCCTGAATGATCGGCGCGATTTGATCATTGAAGGTCGGCGCAGACATTATCTGTTGCGTGAGCTGCGCGACCTGGTCGTTCGTCCAGTTGGCCGGATTGTAGCCCGCGCCGCGCGCGTCAAGCAGCCACATTGCGATTTCGCCCGGCTCCGGTGTTGTCGGGAAATAGATCATCCAGCCTACGCCCTGCTTGCCGTTTCCGATCTCGTTCAGCCACTGGTCGAGCGGTATTTCCTTCACGTCAAGCGTGATGCCGATCTGCTTCAGCGAATCCGCAAGCGCAAGCGAGGCTTGTCCGGCCGCCGGATAGGCGTCCGGATAGGTGATCGTCGTTTCAAATCCGCCCGCCGAACCCGATGCCGCGAGTTCCGCCTTCGCTTTCGCCATATCGAAATCGTAATGTGTAACGCTCGCAAGTTTGCTGGTCGCTTCCTCTTTGCTCATAACAACCGCAAACTGTTCGGGCGCGGAAATGGCGGTTGCCGCCGTGCCGTGCCCCTTCAGGATGCTGCCACTCACAATGCTGTCTTTATCGATCGCGTACGCGACCGCTTTCCGAACATGCTCGTCGTTAAACGGCGCCACATTCGGATCAAACGTCAGGCCGAAATAGGACCGGTCGTCTATGAAATTCACCTGTGCGCCTTTCACCTTCGCCCATTGCTCGCTCTGATCGACCGGGATATTGAGCGCAAAGTTCATGTCGCCCTGCGTGAAAGCAAGCAGACGCGTATTTTCATCCTGGAAAAAGTCGAAGCGAATCGAACTCATATTGGGCTTCCCGTTCCACCAATTCGGATTCGCCACGTAGGTCACATGCGAACCCGGGGAAAATTCCTTCGGGATATACGGGCCGGTCCCGACGATCAGGTCCTTCGGCGAACCGATCGTGCCGTTCTTCTCCGTGTCCTCGCCCCAGGCCTTCGGCGTCACAAACAGCCCGCCCGTATTGGACACCGCCCAGATGAAGCTCGCATGCGGCCCGTCAAGCGTGATCGTAACCTCGTCGTCCGCCGTCTTCGCGACGCTCTTCACATAGCTCGGGAAATAAATGGCGACGCCCGGCGAACGCTTCGCGTCCATCGCACGCTGGATCGACCACACGACATCGTCCGCCGTCATCGTCTCGCCGTTCCAGAATTTCACGCCCTGCCTGAGCTTGAACGTCCAGACGGTCGCGTTGTCGTCCTTCCAGCTCTCCGCAAGCACAGGAATTACTTTGCCGCTGTTATCAATCCCGACAAGCCCTTCCATGCTGATAGAAGAAATATAATAATTGAGAATGCCCGCTTCCTGGTTCATGTCAAGCGACGAAATCGTGCCCGAGACGCCGACGACAAACGGCTTGCCGCCCGTACCGTTTCCGCCCGCCGGCGCCGAACCGCCGGGTGAGGCGCCGTTGCCCTGCGAACCGCCGCCGCACGCCGCGAACAACAGGATAAAGACCAAGAGCAGGGTTACGATCCCCGCGCCTTTTTTAAATCTATTCATCAATTTGTTCCTTTCAAAATACTTCATTATCGTGTAAATATAGTATAACAAAAAACCGCCGGAAGCATTTCTATTAATTGGGGAGTTATTCATTACAGCGGAAACCGGCGCGTCTGATTGAGGGAGGGAAGACGCGTCGGTTAGGATTATCGCTGTCCGGAAGTTCCGCTTGAGGGGGGAATGAAAAGACGGGAGACCGATCAGCGAAATAAGCTATTCATCGCCGACCGGAACAAAAGCTTCTTCGGCCTGCGACTTCCGTCACTCTCTCAGAACTTTCGCTTCCGGTCGGCTGGGTATTATTTTACATTGGCTGTTCTGTAGTCCTCCCACTCGTCAGGCTTGCGTTTGCGCGCGTTGTACAGCGCGGTCAGCGCAAGATTGACGATGAACAGAATCGCTACGATAAACGTATGGCTGTTGATCCAGACCATATTGTCCAAAGGCCAGTCAAGAATCAACCAGACGATAAGGGTCACGGCACCGACGATCACCGCAAGCAGGCGCGCGACGCGGCCTCTCTTTCTGCGCTCATTGATCTCATCCTCGGCCTCGTCTGTCAACAGGCCGAAACGTTCCAGTTCGTTGCGTTCTTCATTGAAGCGGCGTCTTCTCATCGGCATATAGACCAGCAGGAGCAACGCCATCAGCACGCCCGCCACCGACAGCATCAGCGAGAAGAGCGACCAGTTATGGCCCGAACCGAGCGGGGCGCCTCCGGACGTAATCGTCATCGTTCCCGGTCCGCTACCCGGCGAGGTTGGAGGATTGGCCGGAGAAATCGTCGCACCCCCACCTCCGCCTCCGCCTCCGCCTCCGCCCGGCGTTGAAGTGGTTGGCGTCTCTGGAATAATTGGTTTGAACAAAGCCGTTACGATAATATTCTCCTGTACATTCGTATAGCCGCGGTCCCAGCCCGTAAAGATATAACCTGCCCGCCCGGGAACCGCAGGCGCGGTCGCGTCGCCGCCGCGCGGTACGACTTGAATCTTCAGCACTGTGCCGTCCCAGTTCACAAACGTCACGGTCAGATTGTCCGGTCCCGGAGGTGTCGGAGGTGTCGGAGGAGTGGGCGGCACATATTGGGTCACATAGTACAACTTCAGCACGAGCGAGCCGTCAGCCTTCACCACGCCGGATTTGATTTCCTTGTACGCGCCATTTGTGTAGCCCGCCTTGTAGTCATAGCCCGTATAACTCCTTGGACTCGCCGTGACCGTGCTGCCCGTCAGCGCCTGGTAGCTGATCGTATCGGCAAGCTTCACGGTAGCTCCGTCACTGTTCACGAGATAATTCTCCACTTTGTAATTCACATTGTCCGGCGTCCAGACCGCATAGACAACCTTGTCGCCGACCCAGTCCACCGTATTTGCGATGCTGAAGTCCGGCGCGCTTGCAGAAGCGCTCGTCGTCCAACCCTGGAACACGTAGCCGGCCCGCGTCGGAGCCGTGCCGGCGGTGGTACTCGGAAGCACCTGGCTCTGCGCGCCCAGCATCTGCCCGTATTCAAGGCCCGTAAGCTGGTTCACAGTTCCAGCCTTACCTCCATTCGGATCAAAGGTCAGCGTATTGTTTGTCGTAACATCCCACTGGGCATACAGCACAATCTGCGCGTCCTGCATCGACGCGAGGTTGATAACAGACTGCGCATTCGTATAAACTGTACCAGTACCGTCAACCGCGGTGTTCCAACCCGCAAATGTATAGCCCTTCAGACTGTACCCATTGGCCGTCAGGTTCCTTGCCACGTTATAGGTGTGGGTAGAGGTCACGGTCGTCCCAGCAACCGTACCAGCCAAGGCATTGCCGGAAGTATCCACGATGTTCTTCTGATAAACAACTGTATAGGTGATAGGCGCCCACTGCGCGGTAAGCGTGATAGACATCGTCGTGTCATCGGTTGCAAGGCTGCCGTAGGTAGACGAGGCCGTAGCTGTAGCAGTCGGACCTCCAGTTGTTACCCTCCAGTTGGAGAAGGTATAGCCAGTCGGAGGCGCGATCAGGCTGGTGTCATAGGACGCGCCGTCAGGCAAAAGCTTCGTGTCGGCCCATTTGACACCGGTAGTATCCGCAATGCTTGTGCTTCCGTCATAGGTTCCGCCGTTGGTGTCATAAGAAACCACGTAATCAGCAATCGGCACATACAAGACATTGATGATATTGACGTTCCCGGTTACAAGATCCGCTACCGTATCGGTCGCGTCAAGAAGGGTATACGGTACGCTGCCCTGCTGTACGCCGCTTTGATAGCCTGCGGGGCGCTTTGCGCCGAGTTGACCTGAAGTGAGCGTCGTACCCGCGGCAAGCGTGATCCCGTCGCCCGCAATCAAATCATTTGTGCCATCTTTCAGAATCGTCCCGCTGGCGCCAAGGTAGGTTGCCGTATCGCCAACCGTGCCCACGCTGTCCTTATAATAATTGACGCGGTAGGCCGGTTTGCTTATGCGGAAGCCCGCATAATTGGTGCTCGGCAACACAAAGCCCACCATATCAATCTGTGCGTGAGAACGCACGACCATATTCTCGCCGGCTGTGGTCGGTATGTTGTAGTCAAAATAGAGGTTGACACGATCCCCTGGAGCGGCCGTCACGCCGGAAAGCTTAAAGGCCGTTGCGCCTGCCGGCACAGAAGACGTTACCGCTATCCAGTTGGTTACGGTGCTCAAATCGCTGCCCAGCGCAACCGTACTGTCCGTCGTGTAATACCAAGTACCCGCTGTGGGATTACTGGCTGAGCCATTGACCGTGGTAGCGTAAGGAACCGCCGCAAGCACCGGAGTGAAATCGCCGACAGGCGCCAAGACGTAGATGTCGCCTGAGACGGCGTTCGAAGTGTTGTTAATGACCTGCTGACGTAGCAGCCCCTCGTTTCGCACGGCCGCAAGGTTCAGGTCGTCAAGAGTCGCCACATCGCCCGTATCTTTCTTCCATACGTTCAAGCCTATCGTCGCGCTTTGGTCGATGTCCCCCTGAACCGCGCTGTTGGCGGACAGGATCGTCGGGACGACAATGTTGGTGGTGACAGTGCCACTTACTGTTGCTGTTGCCGCTGGTGTTGAAGTTGTCAGTGTTAGTGGCACTGAAGCTGCCACTGCGTCGTCAGCAACCGTGATCGCGCCTTTTATGATCAAAGCGTAGTCTTCGTTGTAGCTCAGGTATCCAGGATTGCCATTGTTACCGGCGCCTGTATAGGTATATGCATAGTAATTGTAGGCGCCATCCGAGGTCACTGACACCGTGTAGTCAGCGGGATCAAGCACACGGGTAGCAGCGGTATTAGGGGCTTGAGTAGAATTATTTATCCCGCCATTATTTGTTGCCCCATAGCCTAAAAGCACCTGTGCGTTTGTATAGTCAAAGCTCATTGAACTCGGCAGCTTCAGCGCCAAAGTCGGCTGAGGGATACGCCGGTTCCAAGTTTCGTAAGGAATATAGAACTCAGAGGTCGCTGTAACTGCAAAACTATCTCCTGGCTTTACACCAGGATTAGCTGCCGGTACGCCATTGATCGCGCTAGTTACGTTGCTCAAGGTAACCGGACGATCCGCCTGAGTTGCATAGATCGGCACTGATGCTGAAGCACCCGTTCTAGTCTGAGACGCTGGATTGGTTGCCATGCCCGTCGGCGCGTTTACCGTCATCGACACTGAAGTCCGCCCGAAGTCAGCACCTGTAGCCAACGTGGTCTGCCCAGCAGGATTGAAGATATAAGGTACACCGGTAGTTTTTATATTTCGCAAAGTCACCATAATGCAGAGCAGCTGCTGAGAACTTGCTCCCACCGGAATTGTAAAGCCTGGCGCCGCATGAAAAGACAGTTGCGTGATCATCGTGTCAGGATGGCTCGCCATGATCCAGCTCATTGGATCAGTAGAAGTTAAAGTAAGGCCGCTTGTGGCAGAAGCTGCAGCACCTGCAACCGGATCAAATAACGTGTTATCAACCGTAAAGGTCTCAATGCTGCTGTCACTGTAGGTCACCGTCATGGTGTCAAAACGGTCCGGCGTCACACCCCAGAAGTGTTTAAGATCCCACATCGTATTATCAAAAGGAATAGTGATCGTGAAATCTGAAAGAGGAACTTCAGAAGGAGTCGCGCCGGTCAGGTTGTTGCTGACGCTATAACGAAAGTTCTCCTGATCGCCAGGAGCAAGATAAGAGTTAGCATAGGTCAAGTCATAAGAGCCGATTTCGAGCAGTCCTCCACCTTGAAACGATGAGACTTGCTGCCCAGCCGAAATACTATAGTTTAGCGAGGGCAGCGTTGCCGTGTAGACATGATTGATGTCAGAAGTGGCAACAGTAAAAGGCGTATCATCCTGCCAGGTACCGGTCACTGTTGCAGAATAAACATAGGCATTACCGCCAGCTTCAGAAGCAGCCGGCGGTGCAGTGTAAGAAATGACTGGATACGTTGCGGTACCAGGAAAAAAACTCGGTGAAGTCGAACGGACATCAGAAAGAGAGCTCGCAATATATGAGCCAGTTTTCCAACTTGAAGTTGAGATCACCGTCTGCCCATCAACGGTAGCCTGCGTCCAACCATCTGGAAGGCTTACCACCGTGGCCTCGGCTGGCAGAGTCAGCGAGTAAGTGGCAGTCTTTGGCCATGTTGCATTCCCAAAATTAGTCTGACCTACCACCGGCTGATTTGGCAGTGAAGCCTGTAGGGTGGTACAGAGGGTGTAGGTGTAGGCTGAACCATCGCGTGCCACATTGGTCGCAGCAGGCTGAAGATCATCCTGCGTTGGAACCGCACCACCAGAACCGTTGAACTTGGTTACTGCGCTGTTAACGCCCATAGCGGGATACAGGTCTACTGCACAGGCGGTCGTGATCATAAGCGAATCGCCCTTAATTGAACTGTCACTCAAGTTCAAGGTTGGCGTTACATCGGTCGTAAGCTTATCGGTAGTTGCGTTAGTTACAGAGTTGTAGTTGTAGGCGTAAGAATAACTGATATTGAAGACATTGTCATAGGTAAGGCTGGACTTGAAAGCCAGGGTAACTGAGGTCGAAGCGGTTATCTGATTAGAAGAGGTACCCTGATCCCCCCTGACTGAAGCAATGTATTTAGTAGTTGAAGTATCGGCGCCTAAAGTAAAGGTGGCGCCAAGTGGTTTATCCAGGGTAAGTGTTGGCGGGGTAGTCGGGGTTGGTTCGCTCGCAGACCAATTCACAACCGTCTTAAGATAAACAATAGAACCCGTATTGGTAGCCGAACCCGTATTATTAGACACAGGTGTGATCCTCTGTTTCGTGATAGCCCCTGGCTTGCAGGCAAAGTCGACGCCGTTGTCGTAATCCGGCAGCTTGTTAGCTTGCACCATACCGGTCGGCGGCGCGTCAATTGCAGGCGACATCGAAGTGCTCAGTTGCTCAGTACCTACGAAGGTCTGCAGGTACGTGCCGTGGGCATTGGCTGCGCCGTCAAGCGGCGTGATCGTCCCCGAAAGCGGCGAAACTGCCTGCGTTGCCGGAGCGGTCGTCTCCGCATCCTGCCCCTTACTATCTGTTGTTGCTGCGTTATTCGACGCAGTCGTGTCATCCGACGCAACAGAATCAGCGGCGCCGCTGCCGCCCGAATCTGCCACCGGCGCTTCGCCTGCGAACACCATAGCCGGCGCCGCGATACAAACCGCAAGCAGCAATGTCACAAGCGTAGTCAGGCGCCGGAATTTTTTATTTCCATATTTCATGTTGCGTTTCCTTCCCTCCGATATCCCTCTTCCTGCGATTATGGATTCTATGATCCTGCATCCTTACATGGAATATTACCGATATTACCGAATATCACCGAATTGTGACATAATACAAAGGTAATACTTATATACTCAAAAATAGCCTCTGCGAAACGCTTTTTCGAAAATTTATAAATTATTTTCCATCTTTATCACAGTATAAGCTTCAGTCTATAATATATGCTTCGATGATATCATTTTTTATTTACTTGCGATTTTTTGTTCAAAAAATAATTGTATTTTATGGATATATATGGTATATTTGTTTTGCTGCCGCTGGCGGCTTTGCTCCACCGCTCGACATCGCTCACTTGAGCATGAAAGGGGGTGGTACCATGAGCATCTATGAGATTCTAAGCCTTGCGCTGACAATCATAATAGCTGTTACCGGTGTTCTCACCCTGCTTTACCGCAGGAAGTAGAACGCAGAGACCGCCTCTCACATTTTGTGACGGAGGCGGTCTCAAACCAACTTTTGGGGCGAACCGCGATCCGAGCGGCAGCGCCTTTCTTTTATTATTATATCCTGTAAATTCCTCGGATTTCAAGTATTTTTAAGCATTTTCTACATAAAATACGCGACTGACAACGGAAGTTGCGGTGCCGGAAACGACGTCGAAAGACAGCGTATAGGTGCCGGGCGCGAGGTTCTGCGGGATGTCCGCCGCCGCGCCGTCGCCGGATGTGACAAGTTTCCCATTCATATCGCCTTCCGTGATGCGCCACCCTTTCGCGGTGCCGGTGTTGTCGTTCACCGCGATTTCGCCGCGGACGGGATTGACATGCCCGCCTTGCGCATCGTTTGAGGTCAGCTGTATTTCGGCGTTCGTGGCGTCATATACATAATCGGGCGCCGAGTTTCCCAGCGTGCTCGAAGGCGCCACTAGCGGGGCTTTCGGAGTCGCAACCTGCGAAGAAACCGCAGCGATTGTGACGATCACCGCCGCCGCGCAGGCGCAGACAAGCAGGAGCCACCCTTTCACACCGGCCGCGTGCTGCGGCTGCGCGGTCGCGCGGCCCCACGCGCTTTTGTCCGCATGATAAACGCGCGTCATAAAGCGGGACACGGTTTGATCCGAAACAAAACCATCCGTGCCCCGACGAATCGATTCTCCTATCATCGTACCAAACGCTACCGAACTCATTTTCTCTAAACCTGTTTCTTCACTGCTTTCGCTTCTTCTTTCAGATCCCGGTTCCTTTTCAAGCCGTTTTTTCAAATTGTCCTTCGCCTTGCGAATGTTCGTCGCCACAGTCCCGACGCGGACGCCCTGCAGCTCCGCGATCTCCTTATAACTCATTTCCTCATAGTAGTAGAGAAACAATGCGGAATTCTGACTGGGGGGCAGCGCACCGATCAGCGCGTACAGCCTGCTTTTCTCATCCTCGTTCACAACATGACGCTCCGGCAGTTTCTCGTCGTCCTCTTCCGGAAGCAGTTCCGCTTCGTCAATCGGCACGTCCGCGCCTTGCCCGCGCTTCAGGCGGTCCGCGTAGTTCATGCAGGTATTGAAGCAGACCCGCTTGAGCCATACGGTGAATGCAAAGGGAGTCTGCAGGGTTCCGATACCTCTCCAAACTGCGATTGCGATCTCCTGCGCCATGTCTTCCGCGTCCTGATCCGTCGGCGTCAGACCGCGCGCGTATGCGAGGATATAGCGCGCGTACGCCTCCATAAGCCGCTCGAAAGCGGACTCATCTCCGTCTATCGCGCTCTGGATGATCCCTGTCAGCTCCTCTTTATTCATCGCCATTCCTGATTGAAAAGACATACGATCCCCTTCGCTACTTGTCCGCATCCCAAATCTTTTTCATAATAATTCTTTTGTACCGCAAGCCTCGTATACCGTTTCCGTCTCAAGCACTTCGCGCACCAGGCGCGCGATCTCTTCGGCGCCGCCGAGCTTTCCCTCGGACGCCAGGATCGTTTCGATCCTCGGTCTCGTGGACGGGTGCCGCGGCAAAAAGACCGTGCAGCAGTCCTCGTAAGGCTGGATAGACGTTTCGTAGGTGCCGATCTGCTGCGCGCGTTCGATGATCTCGGTTTTGTCGAGTGCGATAAGCGGGCGCAGGGTCGGAAGCACGGAGGCGCTGTCCGTAACCGCGAGCGACTCCGCCGTCTGGCTCGCGACCTGGCCCAAATTTTCGCCCGTGATCAGGAAAGCGCAGCCCTGCCGGCGCGCGATTTCCTCCGCGGCGCGCATCATCATGCGGCGCACGAGGATCGTCATCTCACTTTCCGGACAGGCGGCGGCGAGCGCCTCCTGCGCCGGCAAAAGGTTTACGATATGGACACGCAGCTGTCCCATATAGGAGGCGAGGATCTCCGCGAGGTCGCAGACTTTTTCCTCAGCGCGCTTGCTCGTGTACGGATAACTGTGGAAATGCACGGCTTCGACCGTCATCCCGCGCTTCGCCATCATCCAGGCTGCGACCGGGCTGTCGATCCCTCCCGACAACAGCACAAGGCCCTTGCCGTTCGTCCCGAGCGGCAGGCCGCCGAAACCTGCTTCTTTGTCGTCATAAAGCAGGACGTCGGCCCGGCGCAGATGTACGTAGAGCGAGACCTCCGGGTGGTTCACATCGACGCGAACGCGGTCCCCGAGCGCCTCCAAGACCGCTTCCCCAACGTCCGCCGCGATCTGGGGGGACGTGAGCGGATAGCTTTTATCCGCCCGCTTGCCAAAGATTTTGAAAGACAGCGGGGGTGACAGACCGTCCCCCTCTGTCACTCGCCGCTCCATCCACGCGGCCGCCGCGGCACAAATATCCGGCATCTCGCGGGAGACCAGCCGCCA
>WRFF01000007.1 GCA_009778945.1 Clostridiales bacterium
CGTTGTGATAAAGCTCTTTTGGATGAATTGTATACCGATACCGGTTGTATGGTTCATGCAATATATCCGCTATACAAATTGATTCACCTGCGGGAACAAAATCTTGATCTTCGGAATAGTCGAGTGAGTGAGCAGGCGAGTTTTATTTTTTGGCGTTTGACAGGAAAACGATGGACGACGACTTGTATGGCCTCCGGCTCAGGTTTTTTTAACTCTCGCAAGAAAGACTACAACAAAAGATCATTAGAACTGGCAGGGATCACAAAGGATCAATTGGGGGAACTTCACGAGCCAACAGAAACAGCGCCTTTGAATGAGGAATTCGCTTCACTGCTTGGCGTCAAATCAGGTATCCCGGTCGTGCCTCCTTGTGCGGATGGGGCTTTCAATCAGATCGGCTCACTGGCGGGTGACAACGATATGACTTTGTCTGTCGGCACCAGCGCGGCGCTTCGATTGAATATCCCATCCGCTGACCTTGTAAATGAACGGAAAACCACATGGAGATATCTTTCGCCTCATTCATGGATGATCGGCGCAGCCACATCAGGAGCAACGAATTGTGTGGACTGGTTTCGGCAGAATCTGGCATTGAACTCTGTTTCTTACGACGAACTAGCATACATGTCAGATGAATCAATAGCAAAAGCAGATGTTCCTTTTTTTATGCCATTTCTTTTTGGAGAAAGATGCCCGGGTTGGAATGATGATAAGAAAGCTGTTTTTTACCAGTTAAGACCCGAGCATACATTGTTCGATATGTACAGAAGTGTGCTTGAAGGCGTTCTTTTTAACACATATCAATGTTATCAGGAAATATGCCGCGCAACGCGAATACCCGAAAGAATCCTTATTTCCGGCGGCATCCTGAAATCTCCAGTATGGCTTAAGATGGCGGCGAATATTTTTGGCCGTCCGTTGTATTGTGATATTACAGATCAGGCTTCTATGTTGGGGGGAGCTTATCTGACCGAAGAGATCCTTACCGGTAATCGTGTCGTGTCAGATCAACGCAGGCAGATGGTTGAACCGGATGAAACAAGTACTGCCTATTATAAAGAAAGATACGAACGGTATTTAGAGTATTACATCCATGGAGAAGAAAACGATGGAAACCTATAAGGTACTAATAACACCGCGATCATTTGGCAAGACGGATTCCGCCCTATTTGATCTCCTCAATGAAAACGGTATTTCATATAGGTGCAATGATACAGGCAATATATTAAGCGAGGATGATATGACAGATGCGATTGCGGATTGTGACGGAGTAATCGTAGGGGTTGATCCGCTTACGGCATATGTAATGTCAAAAGCGCCGCATCTGAAAGCTATTGCAAAATACGGGGTAGGCACAGATAATATCGATCTGGACTATTGCGGAAAAAATGGTATTCGCGTATCAGTGACGCAAGGAGCAAACAGCGATGCAGTTGCAGATTTCGCTTTTGCATTAATGCTTGCTCTTTCCCGCAAAATCATACAGATCGATAGTAAATGCAAAACTGGAGATTGGACCAAAATCGTTACAAATGATGTATTCGGTAGGACGTTGGGCTTGTTCGGATTGGGGACAATCGGCAAGAAAGCTGCCGAGCGTGCGACCGGATTCGCCATGAAAATAATCGCTTATGATCCTTATTGGGACGAGGCTTTTGCAGAAAAGCACAACATCACATATGCGGATCCGGATACGATCTGCAGCGAAAGTGATTTTATCAGTCTGCATATACCATTGGAACCGGAAACAAAAAATATCATAGACGAGCGTCGAATATCCCTTATGAAGCCTGATGCATTTCTTATAAATACTGCGCGTGGAGGGTTGATCAATGAAGATGCACTTCTTGTCGCTCTAAAGAACAGACGTATCGGAGGCGCCGGTATTGACGTTTTTGCCATAGAACCACCTCAGAACAACGAATGGTTTCATTTGGATAATGTCATATTGGGTTCGCATAGTGCAGCATCTACTATCGGGGCAGCGAACAATATGGGTATGGAAGCTGTGAAGAATATCATGCGGGATTTAAATGGATGATAACGTCTATCACTTTTTTAATAATCGCGCTTAAAATGGAGGTGAAAAGATTGTGGATTTGACAAAAAAAATTGGTGCATGCGGGCTGATACCGGTTGTTGTTATTGATGATGCTTCAAATGCCGTAAAAACTGCAATGGCGCTAAAAAAAGGCAATGTTGATTTGATGGAGATCACGCTCCGCACACCGGCTGGACTTGATGCGATCGAAAAGGTTGCCAATGATGTCGACGAAGTAATTGTTGGTGCGGGCACGGTGCTTTCATTGGAAAATGCGAAGTCGGCAATCGACCGGGGTGCAAAGTTCATAGTCACTCCGGGTTCTGATCCGGAAATTGTATCATATTGCCTTGAAAAGAATATCTTGATAATACCGGGGTGCATCACGCCGACTGAAATAATGGCCGCAATGAAACAAGGGATCGACACAATAAAATTTTTCCCAGCCAATTTATATGGAGGCTACAAGGCAATACAGTCTCTTGCAAGTGTGTTTGGCAATATAAAATTCATACCCACAGGAGGTATCGGTGTCGAAAACATACTGGACTATCAACTCCCTGCGGTTTTGGCGGTTGGCGGGGCATGGCTATGCCCCCGGGAAGATATTGCTCAAGGAAATTTTAAAACAATCACAGAGATTTGTCTGAAGACTACTGAAAAAATCAGCGAAAAACGATCAATGTAAGTAAAGAACTTGATATTCCTAATGTCTGTTATTTTGATAATAATTAATATGTTGTAAATAAGGAGGAGACTAAGATGGATAAATTATTGGAGATGACGAAAAAATTCTCTACTCAGTATTGGAATGATTCGTGCTCTTTAGCGGAATTGGATTATGCAATTCAGCGCGGGGCAACAGGGGCAACAACGAATCCTGTCATTGTAAAAAATGTGTTGGACAAAGAATTGGAGTCTTATCAACAATTCATCCGGGGTCTCGTGATCAACCATCCGTCTGCGACAGAGGATGAAATATCATGGATGGTGATCGAAAAGATGGCGGTAGACGGAGCAAAGAAACTTCAGCCGCTCTTTGATCCGAAAAAAGGCATAGGAAGAATATCGATACAGACCAACTCCAAGAATTTCAGAAGTGCAGAGAAATTGATAAAACAAACCATGCACTTTTTTACATTGGCGCCAAATATTCAAGTAAAATTACCTGCCTCGGCAGCAGGTGTCATTGCTCTTGAAGAAGTGACTTACAGGGGCGTCAGTATCAATGCAACAGTATCTTTTTCTGTTCCACAGGCAATTGCGGTTGCAGAGGCAGTATCCAGAGGGCTGAACAGAAGGGCAAAAGAGAATCTTGACAATTCCGAGATCAATCCTGTTTGTACAATAATGATCGGCAGGGTTGACGATTGGCTAAAATCGGTTGTGGAGAAACAGAATATATCCATCGATCCGTGTGCTTTGAACTATGCCGGTATAGCTTGCGCCAAGAAAGCATATAAAATCTACCAGAAAAGAAATTATCCGCTGAAAATATTGACAGCCGCATATCGCCACCCATTGCATTGGTCGGAATTTATTGGCGGAGATATGATAATGACGATCCCCTGCGCATATCAAAAGCGTTTCAATCCGTCTGACATTGAAGTCATTGACCGGATGAATGATGAGATAGATCCGTATTTTATAAAGGAATTGTCAAAGCTGCCCGATTTCATAAAAGCATATGATCATATGGAGGTAAGTGAATTCGATAGTTTTGGACCTTTTGTGGCAACGCTTAACCAATTTTTAGCCGGCTATGATGACTTGGTCAAAATTATTAGAAAAATAATGTTTGAAGATTGAAGGGTAAACGCCCAATAGCGGGCGCGTAGTCAAGATGACTATGAGCATGGGACAATACTTCTCGAACAGTCAGCAAAAGACACGCCGACCAATTTTCTGCTGAGCGCCTGATCGCAAAAACCACAGTTTGCGCGAGGTTTGAGTTGAAGTATACTGTCACGATCAAATTGTGCTATTCGCGATAAATATCTTTGTTGACTTTGTAATGAGTGGCTCTGCCGGCGCCGAACCGTTCGATCACTTTCAGATTCAGGAGTTTGCCAACAGACTGCTTGACGGTTTCGCGGTTCACGCCGGTTTCCGCCGTCAGCGCCCTGACGCTGACGCTGTCATCCGGGTGGTCTTTGAAATACTGCCAAACCACGCCCTGATTCTCCGACAGGTTCTGCTCAAGACGGGAAATATGAAGCAGCCCCAACGCTTCGTTTGCCTGTGCCAGGGCAATGCCGAGAAAGAACTTCGTCCATAGCTCAATCGATTCATGATCCGTGTCGAAAGTCACCTGTGACCCGCGCAGGGCAATATAATATTCGGCTTTGTTGTTCTCTACAATTTTCTCAAGGCTGACATACGGAACGTAGTCGTATCCGGCCTTCAACATGAGAAGGTCGGTCAGGACGCGGCTCAGGCGCCCGTTGCCATCCTGGAACGGATGGATTTTGAGGAAATGCACGACAAAGGCGGCAATCACGATGATTTTATGGTATTTTGGATCACTTATGGTTTCATTGTACCAATCGATCAACTCCCGCGTTTGATCCGGCGTCTGCCAGGCCGGCGCTGTCTCGAACAATACGGCAATCTCCCTGCCTTTTTCGTCGGTCATGCTGACGCTGTTCTCGACATGTTTATAGGAACCTTTATGCCGCTCGTCCTTGTCGGAATATTTGAGCAGGCGCGCGTGGAACTCCAAAATGTTGTTTTCGGTAATCCGGATATCCTGATAATTGTCATAGATCAGAGACAACAATTCATAATAACCCTTGACTTCCTGTGTATCGCGGTCTTTCATGTTTTGCCATTTGAGCCCGCCTATCATGGAGCGGATCTCGTCGTCCGACAGGCTTGAACCCTCGATGCGCGTCGAAGCGCCGGCGGACGTGATCAGCGCGGCCCTTTTGAGCCGGTTCAATATTTGCGGGCTGAGATTCGCGCCGCCGCTCCACCGGCCGCTTTTGACGGCGATTTCCGTTGCCAGTAGTTCCAGTTCGCGCGGAACCGTTTCAAGCCGCTTGTATAATACTGTTTTGCCCGGATATTCCATATACCTGATTATATCCGATTTTATTCAGGTGTCAATATATCCACAATAATCCCCGTATTTGCGCGGCCTTTGCGCGTAAGGCTTCTGTTTTCAGGTGTTTGTCATATACACAATTATATCCGAAATGAATTGCGTATCAAACGAGGCGGGAACCGGGTAGCGGCGTGATCCGCGTATTTCCGGCTTGCTTGAAAAGCGGTTTCTTTCATCATGATCAAAGCTGTCCACGGCTCGTCAACCCATTCTCACCCGGCTTTACCAACCACTGCCTTTTCGGAACGGGATGATTTTTCTTTTTTGTTGTTTTGGATCAAAAACACTTTGCCCTGCTCTATATACAGCTCCTGTTGCTCCACGGTCAGCGCGCGGAAAACCCGGAGCAGCTCGTTTTCCAATCGGTTCCCCGCCGGAGAATGACAGTAATCCAGCAAATAATCCGTCGACACATCAAAATACGCGGCGAGCCGCTTCAGCGTCTCATAATCTGGCTCGCGGAGATTGCGGATATAATTGCCGAGCGTCGAAGCTGCAACATTCAGTTCCGCCGACAATTGTTTCTGGGACAAGTTCCGCTCCTCAAGAAGATTCCGCAATATATCACCAAACATCATAATCGTTCACCTCATGACAATTGTAGAAGCAAAAGCGCCGACGCCGTGAAAAAATACACGTTTTGCGTTTTCAGACCCCAAACTGTGTTCTACATGATACATTATTTTTGTCAAAACTTGTTGGGAAGAGCGTCAGGCGTTTGTTGCTATGTTTGCTGTTGAAAATACAGGTTGTCCTTAAATGCCAAGCGAACTTCCGGTAGGGGGGCGGAAATGGGAAGTACGTCTGGCTAAGAGGCCTTTATGAAGGAAATCGCCCAGTATGGGGGCTGTGAACGCCAATTTGTCACTATGGCGCATGAAATTCGGTGTTTAGTGACAATTTTCCCGGTTCTGGCCGCGATAATTATGGGATTTTGTCACTATGGCGCGTGAAATTCGGTGTTTAATGACAATTTGCCCGGTTCTGGCCGCGATAATTATGGGATTTTGTCACTATGGTGCGTGAAATTCGGTGTTTAGTGACAATTTGCCCGGTTCGAACGATTCTGAATTATACAATGTCCTGATATTAAACCTGCCGCCGTGAATGCCAAGCGAAGTTCCTGTTAAGAGCGAAAATAAAAATTCCAAATACAGGTTCTCGAAACAATACTTGACAATATATTCCATTTTATGTATTATTATGAAATGGAAATAAATGAGAATCGTAAAATCACACCGCAGGCGGAACGGGCGCGCAAAGAATTCGGGAAGCAGGGCGAGGAGGCGGCTGCGTCTTTCCTGGAAGAACGGGGCTATCGGATCGTTTGCCGCAATTTCACCTGCCGTGCCGGCGAGATTGACCTGATTGCGGAAAAGCCGGGGCTGCTTGTGTTTTGCGAGGTGAAATCCCGCGGAAGCCTGGCGTACGGAATGCCGCGGGAAGCGGTACATGCGCACAAGATCCGCAAGATCCGGCGTGTCGCCGAATGGTATTTAGTGCAAAACGGACGTCTTTCACCATTGCCGGATCGGTTGGATATCCGCTTCGACGTGATCGAAGTGCGGCGCACGAACGAGGGATTTGGCCTGCGGCATATTGAAGGGGCTTTTTCATGAGCACGGGCGCTTTGTCACAAATTCGAAGCGTTTCGATCTGCGGGATCGATACGGAAATCGTGACAGTTGAGACGGACCTGACCGTCGGGCTGCCCAGTTTTTCAATCGTAGGCTTGCCCGGCAGCGCGGTGCGCGAATCCAAAGAGCGCGTGCACGCGGCGATTGTCAACAGCGGATATGAGTTCCCGCTGCGCCGCATCACCGTCAATCTTTCGCCGGCAGATCTGCGCAAAGAAGGCAGCCATCTGGATCTTCCGATTGCCGTAGGTATCCTTATGGCGTCGGTACGTTCAAAAGAAGGCGCGGCCTTTTGCCCCGATACAGCGTATATCGGCGAACTGTCGCTTGACGGCGCGCTGAAACGGTTGGAACTTGCCGCCGCTATGGCGCTGGGCCTTCAGGATGCGGGCATCGCGCGCATTTTTCTGCCCGCGGCAAACCTGGAAGACGTCGCGAATCTGCCGGGGCTGCTTTTCTTTCCGGCGGAAACGCTGCGGGATATCGTGTCGCATGTGACCGGAGAATTTCCGCTCGAAGCCGTACGCGGCCGGGATAAGGGAGCTGGCGTGGGAAGGCCGGATGTCCCGCCGACGGAGGATTTCCTCGAGGTAAAAGGGCAGGAAGCGGTCAAGCGCGCATTATTGATCGCGGTGGCGGGACGCCACGACATCCTGCTGACCGGCCCTCCGGGTGTCGGGAAATCGATGCTTGCGCGCCGCGTGCCGGGTATCCTGCCTCTGCTTTCGGACGCCGAAAGCCGGGAAGTCACGCGCATTCACGGCATTGCGCGAACGGCGGAAGGACACAGGGGGCTGATTCGCGAAAGGCCGTATCGCGCGCCGCATCATTCGGCGACGCAGACGGCGATGATCGGCGGCGGGTACCGGCTTGCGCCGGGCGAGGTGTCGCTCGCGCATCACGGCGTGCTCTTCCTGGACGAACTTCCCGAATTTAACCGGCATACGCTGGAAATGTTGCGCCAGCCGCTCGAGGACCGGTTTGTCGATCTCTCCCGCGCCTCTCTGAAAGGGCGCTATCCCTGTGATTTCCTCCTGATTTGCGCGATGAATCCCTGTCCCTGCGGCTATTTTGGGGATCCCGCACATTTCTGTACCTGTACGGAAACTGCGCGGCAGCGCTATCGCGCGAAGATATCCGGGCCATTTTTGGACAGGATCGATATCCATGTGCGGATGGGCGCCGTACGCGCGGAGGATTTGGCGCCTGCGGCCTCCTGCGCTTGCATGAGCAGCGGAGAGATGCGCCGTCTGACGGAAAAAGTCTGTGCGGCGCAGGCGGCGCGCGCCAAACCGGATTTCTGCTGGAACGGGCGGCTTGACGGCGCGCGCGGTTCGGAAGTTTGCCGTCCCGCGCCGGAGGCGCTGCGGCTTTTAGACGCCGCCTATACGCGGTATGCGCTTAGCGTGCGCGCGCGCATGAAGCTCCTTCGGGTGGCGCGCACCATTGCTGATATTGAAGGAAGCGAACAGATTTTTGAATCCCATATGGCGGAGGCGATCGCCTACCGCGTTCCTTTTGATTTGACGGACTGAAATGATGGCGCATTTTGATTCGTTTGAAACCGGCGATACCTGTTATCCTGCGTTGCTCACGCTGATTGCGGATCCGCCGCGCCGCCTTTGGTACCGCGGCGATCTCTCCGTGCTTTCCCGTCCGCGCGTCGCGATCGTCGGTTCGCGCAAATCCACGGATTACGGGCGCTGGGCGGCCCATACGATCGCCAAACGCCTGTCTTCCAGCGGCGTCTGCGTCGTGAGCGGTATGGCCGACGGAATCGACGCTGCGGCGCATCGCGGCGCGCTCGCGGGCGGATCCCCGACAATTGCGGTCTTCGGCTGCGGCCTCGATATCTGCTTTCCGAAATCAAACCGGGAGCTGATGAAAGAAATCGCACGCCGCGGGCTTTTGCTTTCGGAATACGAGCCGGGGACGCGCCCGGCAAAATATACTTTTCCGCGCCGCAACCGTATTATCAGCGGCCTTTCTGTCGCAACGGTCGTGGCGGAAGCCGGCGTTTCAAGCGGATCTCTGATTACGGCGGAGTGCGCGCTCGAACAGGGGCGCGAAGTCTACGCGGTTCCCGGCGACATTAACCGCATAGGCAGCATCGGCTGCAACAAACTCATCGCGGACGGCGCGCGGCCGCTTGTCTTTATCGACGATATTTTGACGGATCTTGGCTTTCTCGCGCCGCCCGCCGGAAATTGGCCGGAAAGCCTTTCGGGCGAGGAGCAGCGTGCGCTCGCGGCCGTCCGGCAGCAGGGTGAGATCGCCTACGACCGTCTTGCGCGGGCGCTCGGCGTATCCGTCGGCGCCGCCGTATCCGTCGCAACCGTTCTCGAACTCAAAGGCGTTGTCCATATCGCCGCCGGAAAAGTTTTCTGCTCCGCTGTGCCACAAAGGTAGTATAATAACAAACGTGTTCATTTTAAAGCAAAGATATGTCATCGAAGAAAAACAGCAAACATACTCTTGACGCGCTTTTAAACACGAATCTCAAGGTACTGTGGTTCGGCTGTTTTATGACCGGCACGGGTCTGAGCCTGATCATGCCTATCCTGCCGCTGTATATCGACACACTTGGGAAGTTCACACAACCGCAGTTGACTTTTTGGAGCGGCGCTGTCGCGGCGGTTTCTTTTCTGATGACCGCGCTCATTTCCCCGTTCTGGGGGCGGCTTGCCGACCGGTACGGGCGCCGGCCGATGCTGCTGCGCGCGGCGCTCGGAATGTCCGTCATTATGATTCTGACGGCATTTGTCGGCAATGTTGTCGAGCTTTTCATCATGCGCGCCTTATTCGGCCTCTTTTCCGGCTTTGTCAGCAACGCCACAGCGCTGCTCGCCGCGCAGACGCCGAAGGAGGAATCCGGCCACGTATTGGGCACGTTGAACACAGCGATGATCAGCGGTGTGTTGGTCGGCCCCATATTCGGCGGCTTGATTGCGCAATTGTTCGGGTACAGCCATATTTTCATCGTAACGGGCAGCCTTCTGTTCGTCGCGTTTTTGGTTACCTTGTTCATGGTAAAAGAAAATTTCAAACCGCCTGAAAGGAAGGAGGTCCAATCGGCGAAAGAGGTATTCCGAAAGCTCAAAAATCCCCAATTGATCTTCTCCCTGTTTGCGGCCACGCTGATTTTACAGATGACAAACATGTCCGTCAATCCGATCCTGAGTCTCTATGTCAGGGAAGTTGTCGGAAATTCCAATAACATTCAAATACTGGCCGGCATCGTGGCGGCGGCGCCGGGCGCCGTGTCGATATTTGCTGCGCCGAGATTCGGCGATCTCGGCGATCGTATAGGGCAGCACAAGGTTTTGATTTTCGGGTTTTCGCTGGCCGCCGTAGTTTTCATCCCAATGGGTTTTGTCACGAATGTCTGGCAATTGGTCGGTTTGAGGCTTATACTCGGGGTTTCCGATGCGGCGCTGCTCCCGGGGATTCAGGCGCTGCTGGCGCGAAATACGCCCAAGGAAGCGACAAGCCGGATCTTCAGTTATCAGCAGTCCTCGCAGGCCGGAGGTTCCGTGATCGGCCCGATGCTCGGCGGTGCGGTCGCCGGGATGCTGGACTACCGGTACGTTTTTTTCGTCACATCCGCCCTTGCCTGCGTCAACCTCGTCAATATGATTCGTGTTACGCGCAAAGCTATTTGAAACAATAGACAATAAAGGCCAAAAAGTCAGTTATATAAGAAAGCCATACAACCGAAAATGCAGTCAGCAGAGTTGCGGTTCGATACCGGAAGTCAGGGCCCTTCCTTTAAGATATACGGGATCATTGCCTTGTAATTGATCATGAAAGCCTGAACCGGCTGGCAATCCGTCAAAATGCCGGGCCTGCTGTCGTAATAACGCGTTTTGAACGCATCCAGGATGTCGTCTTCGGTTTTTCCCTCAGCCGTAAGCCGGAAAAGGAGGCCCTTTGCAAATAATATTTCTTCCGCTTCCCTGCGCAAAAACTCCGAAACGTCATCGCCGGCCAATACGCCGGCATGCGGCACGATCAACGTTTGCGGCGAAACCTTTCCGATTCGCCTCAGGGCTTTCAGCGCGGCCTTCCAGCTCACGATAAAAGCCGGTTCGACATACATACCCGTGTCCGTATTTCTTAAGAAAATACCTGTCGATTCCGACAAAACCATCAATTTTTCCCGAGGGAACCAGAAGCTGAGGGAATCGTTTGTATGTCCCGGCGTCTCCCACACTTCAATATGAAAATCCTCTGTAATTATTTGATCGCCGTCCTGCGAAATCCGGTCGACCTCATATCCGCCGACGTCCTCGTCGGAAGCCGCGTAAGCCGCCCCTTGCATCGCGGCGGCCGTCCTGTTCAGCGTCCGCATCGCGTGGAGCGCGTTTGTTCGCCGAAATATCTGCTGCGCATGCGCGGCCGCGGTTACAATTGCGTCCGGAAACACGGTTTTGATCTTTGCGAAACCTCCCGCATGGTCATAGTGGCTGTGCGTGATCAGGACGTCGGTGAGAGGACGCCCGTTCAGCCGCTCATTGATTTCTTTCGCGAGGAATTCCCCGTAAAACGGGAAACCGGAGTCCGCAAGGACAGCTGATCTCTCCCCGAGAACCAGCCAGGCCTCTCCGCCCGAAGCCCCTACTTTTTCTACAGTAAATTGTCCAGCCATAGTTTTTACACTATATCATATAAATAATCCTGCTTTCTTTAACCATCCGTAACATTTGGTATTATAATCATAATGTAGGGAGCAGCAGGAACTGATAACTAAGGAAGTAGGAGAAACGAGGATGTGGGTTTTATGAACAGCGTTGAATTTCTGCAATACACAGATGACAGAATGTTATACAGAAAATTTATTTTGATAGCGCCATCAAAAGAGATGCTTACGAAAAAAGGCGCTGTCCGGCGTAAATGGCTCAATGCCTTTTTCGGCAAGGAAGAGAAGGGTTTCACCCTTCCGAAGGCCGGCGGGTGTCTGGAAGAGGGAATTATCATATTCGTGCCGGATATAGGCGCTTTTTATTTGATGTCATACAATAAGGATATTAGCGGTTGGAGAACGTATATCGAAAAAGTGGCGGCCTATCGAAATACCCTTTATGCGGAAGTTAAAGGGGGAAATTTACTCCTGTCAAACGGAAAACAAATTTTGATCAGAGATTGTCAAATTAGTGATTACAATCCCATTCCATCTTGAAAAATATACAGCTCTTCCAATAGCATTTCATTTTGCGGTTCAAGCCCGGGGTATCTTGACAGCCTGCGGGTTTCGTGTTTGAATATTCCATTAGAAAACGTTAGAGAAGCGAATGTCCGATCGGCGTTTCCTTAATTTAATCGATGGAGACAGGATACATGGCGGAAGCAAAGGCTGCGAAAGCGGCAAAAATAACGAATAAAACCAAGAAAGCGGGACCGGAAAAAACGCTGGTGATCGTGGAATCGCCATCCAAAGCAAAGACAATCGGGAAGTTTTTGGGCTCGGGATACAAGGTGACGGCCTCGGTCGGCCATGTGCGCGATCTGCCGAAGAGCAAATTCGGCGTCGATATCGAGAACGGGTTTATCCCGCAATACATCAATATTCGCGGCAAGGGCGACGTGATCCGCGAGCTGAAAAAAGAAGCGAAAAACGCGAAACGCGTGCTGCTCGCCACCGACCCGGACCGCGAAGGCGAGGCGATCTCCTGGCATATCGCCCATATCCTCGGCTTTTCCGAAAAGGAAACGGACCGCATCGAATTTAACGAGATCACCAAAGGAGCGATTCAGAACGCGGTGAAGACGCCGCGCCCGATCGATATGAGCCTTGTGGACGCGCAGCAGGCGCGGCGCGTGCTCGACCGGATCGTGGGTTATAAGATCAGCCCCCTGCTGTGGCGAAAGATCCGCACAGGGCTCTCCGCGGGCCGCGTGCAGAGCGCGGCGCTGAAGATCCTGGTCGACCGTGAACGCGAGATACGCGTCTTTGTGCCCGAAGAATATTGGAAGATCACCGTTCAGCTCGCAAAGCGGAGCGGGGAGAAGACGCCGTTTGAGGCGCGGCTGTTCCTCGTAAACGGTGAGAAGACACAGGTTCCGGACAAAAAAACCGCGGACGGAATCCTTGCGGCGCTCGCATCGGGGACATACGCCGTCTCCGATGTCGAGATGAAGGAACGCCGGCGCCGGCCCTACGCGCCGTATACGACAAGCACGCTGCAGCAGGACGCCTCAAATAAACTGGGCTTTCAGACGCGGCGCGTGATGAGCGTCGCGCAGCAGCTTTACGAAGGCGTGAGCGTGCGCGGGCATGGGACGATCGGGCTTGTAACCTATATCCGCACGGACTCGGTCCGCATTTCGGCTGAGGCCGATCAGGCGGCAAAAGCGTATATCGAAGAACATTATTCCAAATCCTATGTTGGGAATAATGTCTTTTCCAATAAGAAAAAAGATATTCAGGATGCGCATGAAGCGATTCGCCCTTCTTATGTGGAGCTGCATCCGGACGAAGTCAAGGATTCGCTGACGCCGGATCAGTACAAACTCTACCGGCTGATCTGGTCGCGCTTCGTCGCGAGCCGCATGGCGGAGGCGGTCTTTGACGGCGTGAGCGCCGACGTGCAAAACGGCGATTTCACTTTTCGCGCGACCGGCTCCAAGCTCCGCTTCGACGGATTTCTGAAGGTCTACCAGGCGGCGTCCGAGGAGGACGAGGGCAAATTGCTGCCGGATCTGGCCGCAGGTGAGCCCCTGGACGAAAAGGGCGTAAATGCAGAGCAGAATTTCACGCAGCCTCCGGCCCGATTCACAGAGGCCTCGCTCGTAAAAGAACTGGAGGAAAAGAATATCGGGCGCCCGTCCACGTTTGTGACTATCATTGCGACACTTACAGGAAGGCATTATGTGACGCGCGAAAAGAAGTCGCTTGTGCCGACGGAGCTCGGTTTTGCGGTGACGGAGCTGATGGAAAATTATTTCAAAGAAATCGTGGACGCGGGCTTCACGGGGGACATGGAAGACAAGCTCGACGATATCGAGGCGAACGGCACGCCTTGGCATAGCGTGGTCGCGGATTTCTATGACGTTCTGAAGGACGAGCTGAAGACGGCGGACGATGAGATTGATAAGATCCGGCTCGAAGACGAAGTGACGGACGAGATCTGCGAGTTGTGCGGAAAGCCGATGGTCATCAAACAGGGGCGCTTTGGGCGTTTCCTCGCGTGCAGCGGTTATCCGGACTGCAAATTCACGAAGCCGATCGTCGTCAAAGTGGAGGACGTCGCCTGCCCGCTCTGCGGAAAGGATATCCTCGTACGCAAAAGCAAGAAGGGCAAGACGTTCTATGGCTGTTCGGGCTATCCGGACTGCAAGCAGGTCTTCTGGTACAAGCCGGTGAACAAGAAATGCCCGAAATGCGGGGCGCTGCTTGTGGAACGTTCGGGGAAAAATTTCAAGTTCGCCTGCTCCAATCAGGACTGCGATTATCGGGAGTAAGCTTGAAAAGGGGCGTCGGCAGGCGCCCCTTTTTTATAACCGCCGCACGGGATGCTGAAAAATTGCAGCGCGTCTGTGCTACAATTTTTTTATGAAAGAAGTACTCGGGATTAAAGGCATGGGCTGCGCTGCTTGCGCGCAGACGATCGAAAAGGCTGTCGGTGGGATGAGCGGCGTGACACGGGCAAGTGTCAATCTCGCGACGGAACGGCTCTCCGTCGAATATGACGAAAAAACGATTGCGCTCCCGGATATTTTTGCGTGCGTGAAGCTGGCCGGCTACGAAGCGTACGAACTCAAAGCGGACAGCGCGGAGCGGGACCGCCTGCGCAAGCGGAAGGAGCTGCGCACGATGTGGATCAAGATCATCGTGGCGGCTTGCTTTGCCGTACCGCTTGTGTATATCGCGATGGCGCCGATGGTCTCCGGTATGACCGCGCCGCTTCCGTTCGGGCTTGATCCTATGAGGGATCCGTCGGGCTACGCGTTGGCGCAATTGATACTTATCATCCCTGTTCTGTGCGCGGGCTGGCGTTTTTATTTTGTCGGATACCCCGCGCTTTTCCGGCGCGCGCCGAATATGGACTCGCTGATCGCGGTCGGTACGACGGCGGCGGTGGCGTACAGCGTCTGGACGATGACGCAAATCGCGGCGGGGGACCAGGCGGCTGTCCATCATCTCTATTTTGAATCCGCCGGCGTGATCATCACGCTCGTTATGCTCGGAAAGACACTGGAAGCCGTCTCGAAAAGCCATACCGGAGAAGCGGTTAAAAAGCTGATGGGCCTGGCGCCAAAGACGGCTTTTGTGCTGCGCGGCGCAGAGGGCGTGATAGCTGACGCAGAAAACGCGGCAGTCAGTGCGGATGGGCTGGCGGATACGAGCGGTATGACAGAAGTCGAGATACCGATCGAGGATGTGGCCGCAGGCGACATGGTTGTCCTGCGGCCCGGTGCAAAGATCCCTGTGGACGGCGTTGTCGTTTCCGGCGCGACGGCGGTCGACGAGTCGATGCTGACCGGCGAAAGCCTTCCCGTGGACAAAAAGGCGGGGGACCGCGTTTTCGCAGCGACGATCAACCAGACGGGCGCCATCACGTTCCGGGCTGAGAAGGTTGGCGCGGATACGGCGCTTGCGCAGATCGTCCGCTTCGTGGAAGAGGCGCAGGGCAGCAAGGCGCCCATCGCAAAGCTGGCGGATGTGGTGGCCGGATACTTCGTACCCATCGTGATTCTGATTGCGGTGTGCGCGGCCGCCTTGTGGTATTTCGCGGGCGGCATGGATTTCGCTTTTGTGGTCAAGATCTTTATCACAGTCCTCGTTATCGCGTGCCCCTGCGCCCTTGGGCTCGCGACGCCGACGGCAATCATGGTCGGGACCGGCCGCGGCGCGGAACAGGGTATTCTCTTCAAGAGCGGCGAGGCGCTGGAGACGACGCATCGCGCGGACACGATCGTGTTTGATAAGACCGGTACGATCACGGAGGGGAAGCCGTCCGTGACAGACGTTATTGCCGGCGCCCCCCTGACAGAGAACGAATTGCTGCGGCTTGCGGCGTCTGCGGAACGGGCGTCGGAGCACCCGTTCGGGCGCGCGATCTGCGAGCGCGCGGCGGAGTTCTCCCTCGCCTATGAAACGCCGGCCGCTTTTACGGCGCTGACCGGCCAGGGGATCGAAGCCGATCTCGCGGGCAGGGGATCCCCCGTACGCCTTTGGGCCGGCAACCGCCGCCTGATGGAAGCGCAGGGCGTTGATCTTTCACTGCTTGCGGCGGAGGCGTCCCGCCTCGCGGCCGAAGGCAAGACACCGGTGTATGTCGCGTTTGCTGCCGCAGAACCGGACGCTTCGGATGAGCGCTTGGGATATGAGGCGGCTCTGTCGCCCAGCTCGGCAGCCAGGGGTTTTGCCCCTCCGCGCCTCGCGGGGCTGATCGCGGTTGCGGATACGGTCAAGGCAGGCAGCGTGGAAGCCATCCGGGAACTGCATGAAATGGGACTTGAGGTCGTCCTGCTCACAGGCGACAGCCAACGCACAGGCGAAGCGATCGCCCGGCAGGTCGGCATCGGCCGGACGCTCTGCGAAGTGCTGCCCGGCGAAAAGGCTGCGGAGATCAGGAAGCTTCAGAGCGAAGGGAAGCGGGTCGCGATGGTCGGAGACGGCATCAACGACGCGCCGGCGCTGACGCAGGCGGACGTCGGGATCGCCCTCGGCTCGGGTACGGATATCGCGATGGAGGCGGCGGACGTCGTGCTGATCAGGCCCGATCTCTCCGGCGTGCCGGCCGCCGTAACCCTGAGCAAGCGCGTGATCCGCAATATCAAGCAAAATCTGTTTTGGGCTTTCGGCTACAATGTCTGCGGCATTCCGGTTGCGGCCGGACTTCTGTATGCGTTCGGCGGGCCGCTTTTGGACCCGATGTTCGCGGCCGCCGCGATGAGCCTCAGCTCCGTGTCGGTTTTGGCTAACGCTTTGCGCCTGCGGAGGCGTTAGGAAAACATGAAAAAAGGACGGAAGAAATATACCACATAAACGCAAATTCGATGCAAAAATAGCAAAATTCTTGTATGCGGGTCAGTGAAAATACTTACATCGTGATCAGTTTGAATAGGCGTATTATTGCACGGTCTATGCAATCCTTTTGTCGTAAAACTAAAATGCAATCATTTCCCAAGCGTGGGGTTGCGTATACTATGCCCTCTCGGCCCCAGGTGACGTGGAATGTATCAACCCTTTTCAGCATAACACTGAGGCTGGTTCAACGTTTACCCTTTTATGATACAATTTGAATAATTGTAAGCAAGTATAGTATTTCTTTTTGATGGAGGCGGATATATTGCTGTGGATCAAAGAGTCTATCGGTGAAGTCTTAGAAAAATTAGACACGGACGCAGCGCAGGGCCTGAGCCCGGAAGCGGCCCAAAAGCGGCTGGAGAAATACGGGCCGAACGAATTTGAGGAAGGACAGAAAGAGACGCTGTTCCGGAAAGTCCTTCATCATCTGACGGATATCACGGTGATTATTCTTATCGCCGCCGCTGCGGTCGCGGCCTATATGGCCGCTACGCAGGATGACGGATGGGCAAAGGTGATCGTCATTCTGGCGATCGTTGTCATCAACGTTACGCTGGGGACGCTTCAGGAAAGCCGGGCGGAAAAGGCTCTGGACGCCTTGAAAAAGATGAATTCTTTCAATACCACGGTAATCCGGGGCGGCGTCAAGATGGTTGCCGACGCGACCGAACTGGTGCCGGGGGATATCATTGAGCTTTCCGCAGGGGATGTGATCACCGCGGACGCCCGCCTGATCGAGGGAAGCAGCCTGCAGGTGGAAGAGGCTGCTTTGACAGGGGAAAGCGAGCCGGTGGATAAGGATCCGAATGCGGCGGTCACGGGCGAGTCCGTGCCGCTCGGGGACCGGCTGAACATGGTATATTCGGGCTGCCTCGTGACAGGCGGCCGCGCCAGGGCCGTGGTGGTGGAAACCGCCATGGAGACGGAGCTGGGCAAGATCGCCAGGATGCTGAACACCACGAAGAAGCAAAAAACGCCATTGCAGATCAGGCTGACCCAGCTGGCGAAGCGCATTTCGATCACCGCTTTGGGGGCAGGCGTCGTGATGTTCCTGCTCGGCGTCCTCGTGTTCGGGAACGACGCGACGGTGATGCTGCTTGCGGCGGTCGCCCTCGGCGTGGCGGCGGTGCCGGAGACCCTGCCGATCATCGTGACGATGATCCTGTCGCACGGCGTGTACAACATGGTGACGAAGAAGACCATTATCCGGAAGATTCCCGCGGTGGAAACCGTGGGGAACACATCCGTCATCTGCTCGGACAAGACCGGTACGCTGACGCAGAACAAGATGCGAATACAGCGGGTTTGGCGTGTGGACCGGGATCCTGTGGCCGCGAAAGACCCGTTCGGCGAAGGCGAGATCTGTCTGCTCGAACTGCTGGCCGCCTGCAGCAATGCGACCATTGAAGCACGGGAGGACGAGGGCGAACATGTCGTTGGCGATCCCACCGAGATCGCCATCATCCGGCTGCTGCATGACAAAGGGCTGACCCGGGTTGACGTGGAAAGGGATTATCCTCGCGTCCATGAGCTTCCTTTTGATTCGGGGCGCAAGCGTATGACTACGGTTCACCGCACTCCGGACGGCGGGTTTCTCGCAGTGACAAAGGGCGCCTTTGACCGGATTCCTGTGGACTGGGACGAGGTTTTGTTGAAAAAGGCTACGGAGATCCACGATTCCTTCGCCGATCAGGCGCTGCGTGTTATCGCCATCGCTTGCAAGTCGTACGACGGGATGCCGGCGGATCTGAGCATCGAAGCTTTGGAAAAAGGTATGAATTTCCTCGGCATGGTGGGGATGATCGATCCCCCTCGCCCGGAAAGCCAGGAAGCAGTGGCGTTGGCGAAGGAAGCCGGCATCAGGACCGTGATGATCACGGGCGACCATGTGGGCACGGCGGCCGCTATCGCGAAAGAGATAGGTATCCTGACGGAAGGCGGCCGGGCCATCACGGGCGCGGAGCTCTCCAAGATGAGCGAAGAGGAGCTGCGGGATCAGGTGAAGGATATCTGCGTCTACGCCCGCGTAAGCCCGGAAGACAAGATCCGCATTGTGCAGGCGTGGCAGGCGCACGGGGAAGTCGCGGCGATGACGGGGGACGGCGTAAACGACGCTCCCGCCCTCAAGGCGGCGGATATCGGCGTGGCCATGGGCATCACGGGTACGGAGGTGTCCAAGAGCGCGGCGGATATGATCATCACGGACGACAATTTTGCCACGATCGTGGACGCGATCGCCGAAGGCCGGACGTCCTACGACAATGTCCGGAAAATCGTCAGCTTCCTGCTGAGCGTGAACTTCGCCGAAATCGCGATCCTGCTGTTGGGCATGGTGGTTTCGTTTGTGCTGCTCGGCACGGCCGAGGGCGCGGGGCTGCCGCCCATCACGGCGCTGCAGATCCTGCTGATCAATACGGTCTGCGACGGGATCCCCGGATTCTTCCTCGCGTTTGAAAAGACGGAAGAGGGCATTATGAAGCGCAAGCCCCTGAGCAAAGGCGCGGGCATTTTCGCGGCCGGGTTCGGCTGGCGCATCGCGCAGCGCTCGGTGATGTTTGTCATCTTCACCCTGGCGGCCTATACGATCGGCGCTGCCGTCCGGCTGTCGCCCGCTGTCACGCCGTCCCACACCGTGGGCGTCACGATGGCTTTCGCGGTGCTGGCCTGGGCGTCCATCATCAATATCTTCAACGTCCGAAGCACTACGGAATCCATCTTCAAGATCGGCTTTCTGTCCAATAAAGGCGTCTTTTTCGCCGCCATGGGAACCATCGCGTTCACCGCAGCCGTGCTGCTGGCGCCGCCGATCGCCAGCGTCTTCGAAGTGGATTACAGCCTGAGCGGATGGCACTGGGTCATTATGATCATGTTCGCCGCCCTGCAGTTGTTCGTCGTGGAACTTATAAAACTCGCCGAAAGAAAACGAGCGCGCGTATAATAAGGCGCGTATTTGTATAGGGGAAATATAAAGCAAAAATTATCCCTCCCCATTTGTCATAGGTTGTATTTGTCCTAATTGTAGTGCATACTATCATTGAGGTGATTTTATGAATATTAACATTGACAATCTGGTTTCCATATCGGAAGCCAATCAAAATTTTTCAAAAGTGGCTCGGCTCGTCGATGAAAAGGGGACGGCAGTCATTCTCAAGAATAATGCCCCGCGTTATGTTTTGCTTGATTACAGCTTGTTACGTCAAGCCTCTATAGCGGACGACGAGGATGTAAACGCGGCGGCAACGCATATTTTGGCAAAACATATTAAAGCCTTTGAAGAGCTGGCGAAATGATTGTTTTAAGCAAGTTGACGACCCGTAATCAAGCCTGCTGTATTAGAGGAGTTCGTAATCAATAACTTTGGCCGGCAAGGATGAAATTTGCCAGGAAGAAATTGAAAATGTTATTCAGGCTACCGAAACGTCAATTTTGCTGGAAGAGTTGACTAAACATAGTGATTTTTTATTCAAGCAAAGGTTGTGATGTTGGGAATATATAGAACATCGATTTTGCGGCACCGATCGCTTTGTTGCCAAAATATTCGGTCTTTTATGGCGGTATGCATTGAAACTGCCTGAAAAATGCGTGAAATGCATGCGTTTGCTTTACAGGGGAGCGTGCGGGGTGATAGAATAAAACAAGGTTTATTTATTTGTACTTATTATTATTTTGGTATTTTGGAACGGAGGAAGAAGAAGATGAACAGAAAACCAAATATTGCGCTTGTCGGTGCGACGGGCATGGTCGGCCGGACCTTTATCA
>WRFF01000008.1 GCA_009778945.1 Clostridiales bacterium
ACGTCGGTCACGCCGGTACGGTCGACGAATTTGATTCCGAGTTTCAGCGCCGTTTTCCGCACGTTCAGCATATAGTCAAGATCGATCGCCGCGAGTGTCCAGGGATATTCGTTGCCCTGATCGAAATCATAGACACCGTTTTCATCGACGCCGCGAAGCTGCGAACGCCATTTCAGCGTCCGTATTTCGCCGCTTTCATCTTTGTCAAATTTTCCGTTTGACCACCGGTCAAGCTCCGTCACCCCATTATTGAGTTCCTTGGCGTATAGCGTCAGAAAATCCTGGTCGTTCATGTACAGCCCGATGTTCTTTAAATGATACGACACAAATTCCTGCGGCGTGTAGGGCCCGCGCAGCAGCATGATGCCGGCGCCCCGGTTCGCCTTCCCCGCGTATCCGGCCGTATATTTTTCGACGACGAGCACTTCCTGGGACGGCTCGGCTTCCTTCGCCGTGATGGCCGCCGCCAGGCCGGCAATGCTGCCGCCGACGATGAGCACATCCGTCGTTATTTTTTCCGTCATATTTGTCACCGCCCTATCACTCTATGATATTGTCCAGCGGGAACCTGTAATTCGGCAGATCCTCCACGACGCGAAGCGCCTCCTGCGGGCAATTGACTTCGCAGTACATGCACTGAACGCAGTCCTCCGGATATGCCTCTATGGGCTTTTTCGCCTCGTCATCCCATTTGATGACGTCAACAAAACAGGACTTGAAACAAATCTTGCAGCCGTTGCACAGCTCCTTGTTGATAATTATTTTATTCATGGCAAACCTCCTGTACTCTGTCGCGTTATCCTTTGCCAACGCCGTCTGTCGTCATTACCATGGTAGCAACGGGGCGGGAACGGAGGCAATATGCAATCTGTTTCAAGTTTTCGGGCGGCGCGAAGGTGTCATTGTGCATATTGTTGACAGAAGAATCCGAACTTGTTACGCTTTCTCAATGTAGTACTTTCGCTGCTCCGTGAAAAGGAGGACGTCCCGAACCGCGGAGTGACAGAACTATGAGGCGATAATGGATATAACGCTCACAATGCTGCTCGATTTGGCTTTCCCCGACTGCGAACGGGTTCCGGACCCGGAACCGCCGCTCTATGTACGCGGCGTTCGCATCGCCGGAAACAGCGCGGCGCCCACAGATGAGAATCCCCGGGATCTTCTCTATATAAAAAAGCAGAAGTCCGGCGTCCAGTTTCTTTGCGGCGGAAACAGGATACCTTTCGCAACCGATCTGGAATTCGCGGAAGTGTTCAACAAACTCGAAGAAACCTTTACAATGCTTCGCGACTGGGATATGAGGCTGCACCAGGGGATCATTGAGAAAAAAGGGTTTCAGTATATGCTTGACGCCAGCGACTGTATCTTTCACCGGCCGATCTCATTGACGGATTCCGGCCACAAACTGATAGCCTATACGGATCGCCGCCAGGAAGGGGATTCGATATTTATCGGCTTGATCGAAAAGGGTTATCTGCCCGCCGCCGCAATCGCAAGGATGGATCAAGCGGGATTTATCCTCGAAAAAAAGGCTATCGTACATCGCGAGGGGATCGACGGCCTGTCTTTCCCCATGCTGAACGGAACGATCTTCGTGGAGCAGAATTATCGCTATATGCTCACGATGCTCCTGCCCGTGGACAATCTCACGGACGGTATCTTTGAATTGTTCGGGTTTTTAATCGATCAGCTCACACTGTATGTCGAGACAAACGGTGACGCAACGCGGCTGCGCGGTTTCGCCTGGACATCGCTGCTCACGGACTTGATTGAAGGGAAATGCACACCGGCGGAATTCGCCGAGCGGAACAAATATCTCGGGCTTCCGGAGGGGAACGCTTATCATCTCGTCTCTTTCAGACGAAAGGACGGCACGATGCAGGAATTTATCCGCGATCATCTGGAGCAGGTTTTGCGCGAAGAAATCGTTTTTATTTATGAGGGGAATGTCTTCGTCGTATTATGGGAAGGGGCGGACAGGGTTTCGGCAAACGGCCGTATTAAAGAAGCGATTTTGGCGCTCACTCCGGTAGTGGAAAAAAGCCATTTGGTTGTAGGGATCAGCGACCGGTTTGAAACCCTGTGTGACCTGGGCAAAGCTTACAGGCAGACAAACGCCGCCCGGGATCTCGGCCTGCGTATATCCCAAAACAGGACGCTCGAAAAACTCGGCATCGCGGCAAAGAACTATGATGGCATGATTTTCCGTTATTCGGATTATTACCCCTATGACATGATTTCCGGCTCTCCCTGCCTGTCCCCGGTATTCGGCGAACTTCTCGCGGAAGACCAGAAAACCGCCGCCGGCAATCTGCGCCTCCTGTACGCGTATTTGAAAAACGACTGCAGCAAAACGCGCACCGGCGCGGAACTCTTCATGCACCGCAACAACATTATTTACCGCATAAGCAAACTTGAGGAATCCTGCGGCCTATCCCTGTCGGACGAACAGGTCAAAACCGCCTTCCGCCTCTCTTTTCTCGCCCTGGAACTGCTGGAAATTTAATCTGAGCACCTCGGCGCTTCTGCTTTTCATGGCATCTCAATAACCAATTTCCGGCTCAAGAAGACAATGGGAATCATCCCCTTTGCTCCACGTCCTCCTTGTTTTCAAGCTTTGACGGAAATACACCATGTTCATAGCACAAATCGACGGTTATGTATGTCTATACGCGGATTTATGCTGCCATTCCATCAAATCAGGCCGATAAAAGACGAAAAAACGGCGAAATCCAACACAAAAACATACATAACCGTCAATTTGTACTATGAAACACCATAATTCTTGTACCGGCCCCTGAGCCTTTATCTGTTCTTTCAGCCATGCGGTCGCTCATAGGTTATGCAACTTTCTTCGGACGGTTCGGCATCCTTCTACAAATCTTTTTCGTACAGTGTGGCTTCGCTTATACCTGGAAATATCACATTCCCTAATTATTCAACTCTTCAGTGATTTCATCAACGCCAAGAGGTTCTCCGGTTTGCAGTTCATCGGCACTTCGCAGCCGGATCCCAGTACGAAACCACCCTTCATGCCGATCCCGGCGATCAGTTTTTCGCAGTATTCGCTCACCTCGTCGGGGGCGCCGAAAGCCAGCATCGTGGCCGGGACGTCGCCGCGCATGGAATGCCAGCCGTTCAGGATTTCCGAGGCCTTGAACATATCCGTGACGCCGTCGAACTCAAAATGGACGGAGCCTTTCGGGAGATTCAAGAACCGGTCGAGCATGGGCAGCCAGTTGCCGTCGGCGTGTATGACGGACCGGTATCCGGCTTTGTGGAATTCCTCGATCATCGGCTTGAGGGACGGATAGGAAAACTCGTCGAACAGCTCCGGCGAGATGGAGTTCGCCTCCGACCGCATGGCAAACAGGTGGATCCTTTTTACTTTCGACCTTTTGGCGTTTGTGATCGTCGCCGCCGTGAGTTTCGGGGATTCCTGCTTCAAAACCGCTTGAATCAGGTCCGGCACGTCGTACAGATCCAGACAGAAATCGGTGAAGGACCGAACCAGCGAAAGCTGGTCGAAAAGGGGCGCTACGGCCGTACCCGTGATCGGCTCAACGCCAAGGCCCCGCAGAAAATCCGCTACCCTGTTTCCGTCTTTTCCGACTTTTATAAATCTTTGGATCAGCCCAAACCCGGTTTTGATCGGTGGGTTTTGTATGGAGCGCAGATAGCGCGCGTTCCATTTGGCCCATCCTTTTGAAAGGATTTCCCGATAATCGTCATGATCCATACGCTGCGCTTCGATAAATTGAAATTGCGCGTTATCGGGCAGTTCGTATCCGGGCCTTCTGGCTTCGAGCCCCTGGACAAAGATCACGTCCCCGAGCGGCAGCGGCATGCTCAAATCCGGATAGCCGATATGGTCGTAGGTTGCTTTCAGGGCCTGCATCCATTTCACGGGATCGTCGACCATCTCCTTTTGCGTGATCCCGGCAAACACGCCGGGATAAGAGATCAGCATCGGAAATACTGGGATTTCACTCCTGTCGGTGATGGGTTTGCAGTCCATACAATTTTCGATCTTCTCTGTGGAACGCATAGCTACCTCCCTTATTTATATCCGGATATCAAACAGCAGAAAGATATACCTGAGCGGCATTACCCCGGCGCCAACAGCCGGCTGCCGGGGCAATCATCAAGAGACGGAGCCAGCGTTTCCGCCGTACAAGACAGCCTTGCCGGTTCCGTTCATAAATTTGTTATTTGTCCGCTATTTTGGCCGCTTCCTCCTCCGCAAAGGCTCTCGGCCGTTTGAGCCAAATACCGAGGATGGCGCCGATCACGGACGCGATCGAAACGATGATGATCGAAAGATCGTAATGGCCTGTCGCGACGAGCGTCATCGAGCTGACCGCGACGCCTACAGTGCCGCCGAGAAACCCGATGCCCATCGACATACCGCCGATGCGGCCGGTGAGCTGCTTCGGGTAGTTGTTCGCGACAAAAGCCTGAACGATGACGATCGGCATGCTCATGAAGAAGCCGGCGACGATCATGGCAACGATCAGGGGCGCAGGAGGCATCCCCGGCTGCGCCGGATTCGGATTGACGAACTGCGGCATGATTACCATAAGGATGACGGCCGCGCCGATGATGAAGGCGATCGTGTTGTGCAGCCGGTATTTCCCACGGAAGAGCGTCATCAAAAGAATGCCTGCGACGATCGATCCGACCAGATACGCGAGGGAGAACATACTGAGTACAGTCCCGCCGTTCGCCGGGCCCCATCCGAGCCCGATAAAAGTGTCGCCGAGGTGATTCGGCGTCAGGTCATTGATGACATTGAGCAGCCAGGAGCCACAGAAAATGACCAGGATCCCGATCGGGAACGCTGCGGATTTCACGGCTTTCGCGAACAGATGCTCGCCGCCTTCCGCGGCCTGGATCGGCTCCGCAACCTGCGGCGGTTTCGGCCCGTTCATCCAGATGACCACAAGGATCAGCGACAGGATCGAGACGATTCCCATCACTGCGATCGCGAGGTTCCAGTTGCCGCCTTCGATGACGCGCACCAGCCTGTTCTGGGCAAGAAGCGCAGGGTTGACCGTTCCGGGATTGAAGATCTTGTTCGCCCCGTCGATCGCGCCGGTCGCGACATTCTGCAGGTAGAATACCTGCTGCGCGCCGGTCTGCATATAGACGGCCTGCCCGGCGTTGAGGCCGACGGCGATGCCGCCTGACAGCGCGGCGCCGCCCAATCCAATGACGAGAGACCTTTGCCTCTCGGGGAACCATTCCGAGGCGACCTTGGCCTGAAGCGTGACCATGGGGCCGCTGCCGAAGCCCATCACTATTCTCGAAATCACCAACAGCACGATATTATGGCCTGCAACCATGAAGAGCGCCGCGCCGATGATGATCAGAATGAGGCCGAGCAAAATGGTCTTCTGCACGCCGATCCTGTCCGCGATCTGGCCGCTGACGATGCCCGATATGGCGGTGAACAGTGTGAACGACACCATCATCATCAGCGAAACCTGCCCCGCGAATACACCCGCCGTGTCGCCGTGGCTCGGCGTACCGAATATCGAGACATAGATCGACTGCACCATCGGGGACGGCGCGATCAGCACCATGCCCGAACCGAAAATGGCTATGAACAGCACGACCAGCACGAACCATCGATACTTAGGATATTGAGTTTCCATAACTACCTCCTTTTACAATAACTTACGACTGCGAAAAAATATCTATTCCTTACCGCTTCCCGTAGGTTCGGGCGGTATCGAACATCGCTTCGAGGTTTTCGCGTTTGATATTCTCGAGCGGATGGCTCACGCCGAGAATATAGCCGCCTCCCGCCGCGCAGTTATCAACCAGGTATTTCACGCGGTCTTCAACCTCTTCTTTTGTCCCCCGGGCCAAAAGCATATACGGCATTCCGCCATAGATACAGGCAACGCCTTCGAAAGTCCGCTTGAATTCGGCAAAATCGCCGTCTTCAAAATAGACGATCGCGCTGCCCGGCGGAAATTCCTCAAGCTGCTCCCGGATAAATTTGTACCTTGTGTTGTACGGCCCTTCCGTAAAAATCAGCGGCGTGATCCCATTCGAGATCAGATAACGGAGCACTTTCTGGTAAGGGGCCCAGTACAGATCGCGGTAGTCCTCGTCGCTCATAAAGCCGTCCATCCCCTTATGCATCGGGAAGAAGGCCCGTTTGACCGGAAGCGGCGCGTACTTCATCCAGGAGAGCCCGCCGATCACCGAGCGGACAAAAACCTCGCACGCAGCCCTTATCTTTTCGGGACGCTCGGCCTGATCAAAGAGCGCGCCCGTCGTTCCCCGGAAATAATCGCTCAGGATATCGAACGGGACGCCGCTCACGCCGGTGTAAAACGCCGGGAACCCGAGCGCTTCAAGCTGTCCGAGAAATCCGAAAAACGCGCCGTCGGCCCTCTCCTGCTCCTCGCCGTACGCGATCAGCGTTTTCAGCGCTTCCCGAACCTGCGGTTTCGCCAGATAGGCAAGCGGCGCCGTGAAGATGCCGGGCGCCATGCTGAAGCGGAACTCCTCAAACCCGGCAAGCCCTTTGTACATCCGCGGCGCCATTTTGTTCATATAAAACCCCGTGGGATCCGCAAGAAACTCGTCGTATTCGTCTTCCTTCATGTATTCGATCTCGAACATCTGATAGATCGACATATCGGGAAGCGGGGTTCCGGGCCGCCCCGGCCAGTCCATCATCGTCGGCTTCAGAAACTCGCCCGCCCTGCCGGGGAACATCAAAAAATCCGAACTGACGGCATCCGGCTCAAATTCCACATGCCAGCGGATATGCGCTTCGGCCGCCTTTTCAAAATCATAGAATGAACTCTTGTGCGTGGCCCCGATTTCCGGATAAAACTGATACGGCATCCCTGCGGCCCACGGCACCAGAGGCAACCTGTCCGGCTCCTTCAGCGCGATCGCGTCGTTCACGCGGGCCAGCCGTTCGTCGAATTTTTCTTTCGGATCACCCATCATCCACTCTTACCGGTCCTTTCGATCCCCTACGCCAGCAACCGCAGGATATACAGCCCGTCATGATAGGTATCCATATAAATGTATCCTCTGTCGTCAACGATGCAGTCCTCCGCCGTCCCGAGCAGCGGTCCCGGCATAGGCACCTCAAAGTATTTATGTTCCGGGTTCGGCGGCATGAAGTATGCGATCTCCTTAATATAATACGGGTCGCTGATGTCATAGACCCGCATGCCCGCGTGGAAATAACAGCAGTAGAGGCGGTTCGGGTTGTCCTCAAGCCAGGGTTTTTCCATCGGCTCGTGGATATTGTGCGGCCCGAACGGGCCCTGCGTGCCGTTCAGCCCGGCCGTGTTGAAATTGGGATACGGGTAGCCCGCCGGGATCTCCGGGTACGGAAACTCCGCGACAAGCGTCGGATCCGCCGGGTTGCCCACGTCGATCATATGCAGGTTGTTCATCGGCTGTGCGCCGGGATTGGCGCTGCTTTCGATCACCTCTTTGTTCCACGACGCGAAGCGTTCGCCTTCGTTGGTCAGCACTCCAAAAGGCCGCCCTCTGAGCGGCAGAAAAGTATGGCAGCGCGCGCCCGCCAGCTTGCCGGAAAACGGCGGCATCATTTTCAGCTGCCCGAGTTTTTTCGGCCGCGTGACATCCGAGACATCCACGAGAACGCCGCCGCCTGCCCAATATCCGCAGTACGCGATACCGTCCTGCACATAAGGCGGCCCGTGAAGCTGCGGCCAGTCCTTTTCATCATGGTGGCCGACCGGATAAGTGCCCGCCTCCATGCCGTCCGAAAACTGTTCGGGCATCCACCAGCGCCCCACCTCGACAGGATGCTCCGGATCCCCGATATCGAGAATGCGGTAGATCTGCCCGATATATCCCGGACAGTCGGACGAAAGATGCGCGTAGCGCCCGCCGTTATACATAAACCGGTGGACGCCCATACCGTCCTGCACGCCGGTCTCCCAGTGTGAAAGCAGCTTCGGATTCTCGGGATCCTCCTTCAGGCTGAAGACCATAAGGCCGCCGATATTCTTATCCTCATAGGCCACGCCGTGCAGATACGGGATGCCGCCGCCGAGCGCGACAAGCAGCAGATCGTCGGCCACCTGCACTTTCGGCGTCGACTGCGCCACGTAGATCTTCGGATCGCAGACCTCGAAAAACTTGACAAGCCTCGGATCCGCTGGGTCCGTGACGTCTAAGATATTGTATCCGGCGCCTTTAAAGGACCCGCAGTAGAGATAATATTTGCCGCCCGCCGTCTTGTACAGAGCCATCTGAAAAGCCATGACGCCGCCCAGATCATGGAAGGCGACCACCTTCATGTTCTTGATATAGCCTTCGTTTCCGGGGCTTTTTGCATAAAACGGAATCGTCATTATTTCTCATACCCTTCCGGCTGGTATTTGTACCGTTCCATCGGGATCGGATCGGCGCCGAGAACCATCTCCCCGTTTTCGCCCTTCCGGTACGTGATCCATTTCAACATGCTTTTATCGTCGCGGGCAGGATAGTCCTCGCGGATCTGCCATCCCCGCGTCTCCTTGCGTTCGAGGGAGCCTTTGAAAAACATCTCCGCGCAGAGCACCATGGCGCGGCAGGCATGCGCTTTCGCAAGGCCGTGCGCGTCGGCGGCTATGATTTTCGCCACCTCGCCCTTCAGTTTTTCCACTTCCCGGAGCGCTTCCAGAAGGCGTCCTTCTTTCTTGAAATTGGTGTACGGCACATACTGCATCAGGTCGCGGATCCGCGTTTCGATCTCTCCGGTCGTAGTGCCTTCCATGCGGTCAAGCGGGGCGTATAGTTCGTCAAGCAATTTTTCGGCATGGGCCTCCTTAATTGCCACATCCCCCAGGCCTTCGATATACGCCGCCGCCGCGGGGCCGGCGACCGACGCCGTATAGACCGCGTAAAGCAGCCCGGATCCCCGGTTCCTCGCCGGGGGCGTGGGCACCGCGCCCGACCAGGCGGTTCCGTTCGCGCTGATGTCGCCCGCGGAAAACAGGCCCTTCACATCGGAGGCCATGTTTTCGTCGCCGTACAGCGGCGAGCATTCCCCGACAACGCCCGGTTCCACGACTTTCAGATCCGTTTCGCTGTTCTTCGCGTAAGCCCCTTCTTTATTCTTATCAAACAGATGGTGCGCAAATTTGTGCGTCACCGGACGGTACCACTCGGGCGGCGCCTGTCCGTGCATCGGGAAAATGATCTGCCCGAACGGGTTGTACGGGAAGTCGTTTTCGGCGTGGTTTTCATAGATCGGCCCCTTGCCCTGAAGCACGTGCGAATACATCACCATGCCGATCGCGCCGCCGATATCTGCGCCGCCGCAGGCGTTCGTGAAAGCCGCGCCTTCAAGGACCGGCATGCCGGGATCCACCTTCTCGCCCGCCGCGTTGTACATAAAGTTTTCCGCTTCGTACGAGACATGGCCGTGGTCGAGCGACACGATGTTCACAAAGGATCCGAACTCCGCGTTGCGCATCTTCGCACCCGCGCGGTAGGCCGTGGCAATCCCTTCGCCGCGCCCGGACGACCACATTTTCATGATTCCCCAGTTCTGGTTTCCGTTCGCCAGGATGACGGCTTTCGCCTTGAAGATATACGGCGCCCCGTCAAGCAGGGAAAACGCGGTCGCGCCGGCCACCCGCCCCTCCGCAAGCACTAAGTCTACCACGCAGATCTTGTCCATAAACTCAATGCCGCGCGTCTTTGCTTTCTCCGCCATCTTGATCAGGACATCCGCGTCTACCATACTGACCTTCCAGGGTATGACCGGGTGCGCGTTGAACGCGATATCGCGGCCTACAAACTCCGCGCCCCAAGCCGCCCATTTGTCCATCGTCTTGATCGTGGAACTGGCGTAGCGCCGCAGGGCGTCCTGGTCGTTCAGGTAGTCGCCGAGGTTGCGCGTATGGTATTCGACATATTGTTCCTCGTTGCCCTTGGGTATGAAAGACACATGCCCGCCGCCTTTGTTTGCCTTCCCGCCGAACCCGAGGCTCCCCTTGTCCACGGCCAGCACGCGGATATCCGGGTTCGCATCCTTGACCGCGTGAGCGGAGGCCAGCCCGGCGATCCCGTGGCCGACGACGAGGATGTCGGTATCGATTGTTATCGGATTATACTTTCCCATCTCCATCCCCTCCTTCAGTATGATCTCGGCATCGGTTTCTTGAAGTCGATGTTCACGTGGATCGCGCCCGTCGGGCAGTTGATCTCGCAATAATTGCAGTCCACGCAGTCCTCCGGATAGGCCGCGAACGGCCGGCCCGTTTCGTCGTTCCAGCGTATAACATCAAGCCAGCAGGCTCTGTAACACGCTTTGCAACCGGTACACCTGCTGTCAAATTTGATGATATTCATATTCCGCTCCTTTCAGCAAACGGCGTTTTATTTCATCTTTATACTAACAATGATTTCAAATAACCGGCAATGTGCAAGTTGTATTAGTTTTTCCCGGCGCCGCATTCTTCCATTGTGCGTTTTGTTGATTTATTGCTCATTCCGGTACCTTTTCGCTTTTTCCTGCCCTGTCAATACCCGCAGGCAGCCCAGTGCGAGCGCCTCCATCTCGTTTTCACCGGGCAGGATATGCACCGGCGCGATGAAGGACACGCGGGGCGTTACCATGGATGTAAAGCGCTCCGAATACGCGATTCCGCCCGTAAGCACAATTGCGTCAATCCGGCCGCACGTGAGGACCGAAAGCTTCGCGATGTTTTTCGCGACCGTAAGCGCCATCGCCTCATACACAAGTCCGGCCTCTTTGTCGCCCGCCTCGATGCGCTGTTCAACCTCCCGAGTGTCTGATGTGCCCAGCAGGGAAATCAAGCCGCCGGCGCGCTGGAATCTCCGCAGGACCTCTTTCCGGGTCATCCCTTCTTCAAAACAAAGGTCGATAAGCTGGAAATTCGGAAGGCCGCCGGCGCGTTCGGGGGCAAAGGGGCCTTCGTCATCGGAAATCATATCTGCAACGCGGCCGTTCACATGAAGGCTGAGGGTGATGCCGCTGCCGAGATGCACCGCAAGGATGCTCTTTTCATAATAGTCCCAGCCCTGTTCGCGGCACAGGCGCAGCGCCGCTGCGCGCATGTTCAGGTTGTGTCCCTGCCCGTGCCGCGCCATGCCCTTCATCCCGACAACGCGCGCGAGCGGAATCATCTCGTCCGCCGTCACGGCGTCGTAGATATACGCTTTGATCCCCTCAAGGTTTGCGATCCGGTACGCTATTTCCATCCCTATGCTCGATGCATGCTGGTCGATCGGGTCTTTTCGCATTTTCTCCAGCATCGTCTCGTCTACTTCATACGCTCCGGTCTCTACTTTCGCAAACGGCCCGCCGCGCGACATGACCGCGTCGAGCTCGGACAGTGCGTGCCCTTTTTCGGTTATGGCCTTTATCACGAGCTCATGCCGCATATCGACCTGGTCAAGGATATTGGCGTATTTTTTCAGATCGTCGAGGCTGTGTTCGATCGATTCGCCCCACAAACATTCCTCGTCGTTATACATCGCAATCTTTGTCGACGTAGAGCCCGGATTGATCACCAGAATTTTCTTTCCCATTGTCCTACCATCTTCCATGCTTCCCTAAGGAAGCACTGATTAAATCTCTGGCGCACCTCTGCGATGTTATTTCCCTCAAATTCTTCGTTGAAAATACTCGCAATACCACCAGTATTGCTCCGTTTTTCGCCTCGAATTTGTGCAAAATCCCTATCGCAAATGTACACCATTTCTTTAATCAGCACTTCTCTAAGTCCATGAAACCCGCCGCTATGCCAGCGCGCATGCAAGCGCAAGCGAATTCAATTTGCTTTCCGCGTTGTCGGAACGCGACACGAGCACGATCGGGGCTTTCGCGCCGAGCACGACGCCGGCCATCTTCGCATGGGTACAGCAAACGAGCGTCTTCCCCATGATATTGCCCGCGTCGATATTCGGGACGAGAAACAAGTCCGTCTCTCCCGCAATCCTGCTTTCGATTTTTTTGCGCTTCGCCGCGTCCGCCGAAAGCGCCACATCGAGCGCAACCGGGCCTTCGACGATGCAGCCCTCGATCTCGCCGGCCGTGTTCATCTTTGCGAGCGCGTCCGCGTCCACGCTTGAAACCATTTTGGGATTGACGGCCTCGTTGGCGGACAGCGCCGCGACCTTCGGGCATTCTACGCCGAGCCTGTGAAGAGCCTCTACGGCGTTTTTCAGGATCCCTACCTTTTCGTCCAGCGTCGGATAGAGGTTCATGCCGCCGTCTGTCTGTATGATGAGCCGCGGGCATCCGGGCGTCTCAAACGCCGCAAGATGGCTCAGCAGGCTTTCGCCGCGAATCCCGTTCTCTCCGTCCAATACGGCCCGCAGAAAATCGCTCGTATTCACAAGCCCTTTCATCAAGACCTCCGCCTCCCCGTCGCGCACGGATTTTGCCGCCCGCAAAGCCGCCGCCGCGCCATCCGGCTCATCCACGACGCGCAGCGCCGCCGAATCAAGGCCGGCCGTTTCCGCAAGTTTGGCAATCTTCACCGCGTCGCCAAAGAGGATCGGCTCCGCAAAGCCCTCTTTCAGCATCATGCAGACCGCCTCCAGCACTTCCGCGTCCGCCGCCGCCGCGATAGCCACCCTATGCCCCGGCCCTTTTTGCAGCCCTTCCCGTATTTCTTTATAATTCTCCAACATGCGCTCTCACTCCTAATACCTCCTGAACGGGAAATGTTCCTTCGGCAGCTTCCCGCCGGACATAAACGTCCCGATCACATTGCCCTTTGTGACGGGGAGAAGCAGATGGGACGGATAGTCGGCGTTGTGATGAACCGATATGCGCGAAGTTTTCTGCCTCCAGATATGCCCCACATTGTGGCCTTCAAGGGACGTGAGCGGCTCCTCGTCGTCGACGCATTTGACCCGCACGCCGATCCGGTGCCCGGGCTTGAATTCGATCGCGTACGGCCGGATCTCGATATTGAACTCATAGATCTCGTCCGGCGTCAAAGGCTCGCGCTTCGTATGAGTATGATAGGGCTGCCAAGGCTTGGACAGCTCGGGGTCAAGCTGCCTGTGCGAGCCTCTCAGCCATCCTCTCGTAAGCAGCGTCTCATGTCCCTCCGGATCAATATCGAGGAGTGAGACAAACCATAACACTTCGGTATCCGTACTGGACGCGTAGAGGTTCAGCACCATGGGCCCGGCAATCTCTGTGGCCTCGACAAGAGGCGGAGTCAGGAACGTGAGGCTGCCCCGGTTGAAATGCGAGTCTTCAAATGTGGAAAACCCTTCGTTTGGCCAGAACTCATGCTCGCTGAGGAGACCGTTCGCGTGCAGATAGAAAGGCGTGAACTGCGTTTCGGGAAGCGGCCATTCTTTTGCTGTCTTCCATTCGCCGGTCCCTACGACAAACAGCTTGATCGGGTCTCCGTCCATGATCCCGTTATCGATGCCCTTGAGCCAGTAGTCAAACCAGCGAAGCGACTCATACGCGTACTGGTAAAGCGGCCTGTCAAGATAAAGCGGCGGGCCGAGCGTCATCTTTTTCGGCCCCTTCCAGGCGTCCCAGCTCTTGAACGCGCCGGGCAGATGCAGCCCCTGGATGCCCCAGCAGGCGCCGAGATAGGCGGGGATCTCCGTATCGGAAAGATCCGTGATCTGTGCCTGCCAGAACGGGCCGTCGAGGTAATTGAGATAATTATCGATCGGGCCCATTCCTGTCCTCAAAGTCTCCGCGATACTCGGCACAGCCATTAAATCCTGATCCGCCATCGCTTCCGCAAGCTTTTCCTTGAAGGCCTCTTCCCCCAAGGCAAACTGCGTCCAGCAGCCCGGCGGGAATTTGGGGTTGTCCACAATTTTTATCCATCCGTCCGTGAATTCGTGGTTCAGGATGCCTCCGTGATAGATCACGTCCCGATACTGGTCCACCGCGGCGAACGGGGCAAATATCGCCTTCAGATGCGGCGGCCTGAGATGCACGACATGCTGCGCCAGCATCGCAAACCATGAGACGCCGAGCATGCCCACATTTCCGTCGCACCAGGGCTGTTCCGCCAGCCACTCGATGGCCTCGTATACGTCCTGGTCCGCCGGAGGCAGCCACATGTTGAAATACCCGCCCGACCGGCCCGTACCGCGCGCGTTCACATTTACTTTTACGTAGCCTCTGCGGACATAGAAATTCTGGTCGCCCGCCTCTACCCCGCCGCCGGCGATGCACATGCCGAAAGGCATGATCGGGTCGGACTGCCAGTCGTTATCGTAAATATGCATCCCGAGTATCACGGGAAACTTTCCGGGACTGTCGGGCCGGAATATATTTGCGTCGAGCGTGATACCGTCGCTTATCGGGATCGATACGCGCCGCTCTTCCAGGACGCCGTACTGCCGCTTGGATGTCTGCCACCTAGTACTAAACATTTCGTCTCCTTCCTCTTCTGACTTGTCTTTTTTGCTTTATGCTGTGTTATCCTCGCTCAGCCTCGCGCACGTACATTTAGTACGCTTACTTCGCCTTCGTTCGTCTGCCTTGCCTAAAGCAAAAAATCCTACGTCAGATATAATGCTTACATTTCCGGTTTGAACGGATACCGTTCGATAGGCACCGGCTCTTTTACGATTTTCGGTTTGCCGCCGTCGTTTTCGATCACGATCCACTCAAGATCGTCCGGCGGATCCGGGTAATCCTCGCGCAGGAACCATCCGATGCTGTCCTTGCGCTCAAGCGAAGCCCGGAAAAACATCTCCGCGCACAGCAGCGTCGCGTCAATCTCATTGACGCCGAACAGATGGTGCGGAGCCTCCGCGTCAATACGCCCCATCTGTTCCCGCAGTTCCAAAATGCGGCCCAGCGCTTTGCCCATGCGGGCCTCGTGCCGGTACAGGCTGTTGCCGACCGGCTGCATGACCTTCATGATTTCAAAAACAAAATCGTTTACGGGGATATCGCCCGCCCGCGAGAGCGGCGCGTTGAAACGTTTCACAACAGCCTCCGCCTGTGTGTCGCTTATGGCGCCGGCCTTCACGGAAGCGGCGTACGCCGCCGCCGCCGGGCCCGCCGCCCTGCCGTGAAAAGTCATCACGTTTATGGCGATACCCCGGACCCGCGCCGGCGGGGCCGGCACCGCCCCGAAACAACGAGTCCCTGCAATACTGACTTCGCCGATCGCAAACAGCCCCGGTATCCGTGTCTGAAAATCCTCGCCCACTTTCACCGCGCCGTATTCTCCGACCAGGCCCGGCATAATCACGTCGTCGGGCTCCTGCGTCGCTCCGTTGAAAATCAATTTCCCCCACCATTTGTTCGCGAAAGGACGCTTGAAATACGCGGCGTTCGAGCCGAGCATGGAGCGCGTGAAGGGAAGCATGACGTTCTCATCCTGCCTGTAATGCAGCGGCCCGTTGCCCGCTTTGACCTGTTTGTAATACTCGGCGAGCGAATATGGGTCGATATCCGGATGGGGTTCGACCGTATGCCGGGCCCCGACATTCTCGCCCTTGTCGTTGTACAGCCCGTACTCGACGCCCATTTCATCTTTGAAATTGTGCGGGCTCGTCCAATTATAGAAAGACCCGAATTCGCCGTTCGTCAGGCTCGCCCCCGCGCGCCACGCAGCCGCAATGCCTTCCCCGCGCGCGCAAGCCCACATGGGCATTACACGGTAGTTCTGCCCTCCCGTGGCAAGAACAACCGCGCGGGCTTCAAAGACAAAAGCCTCGCCCGTATCAATGCCGAAACCGACGGCGCCGCACGCTTCGCCGCCGGCCGCTGTCAGGATATCGACAATGCCCACGCGGTCGATGAACTTCACGCCGAGCTTCACCGCGGTTTTTCGCACATTCAGCAGAAAGTCCAGATCTATCGCCGCAAGCGTCCACGGGTACTCGTTGCTTTGGTCGAAATCATAGACGCCGTCTTCGCCGACCCCTCTGAGCTGCGACCGCCATTTGACCGTCCGGATTTCACCCTTCTCATCCCTGTCAATCTTTCCGTTTGACCATCGGTCAAGCGCTTCGACATTGTTGTTGATCTCACGGGCGTATTTCATAAGGAATTCCTGGTCGTTCAGGTATTTCCCGATACGGTCGGCATGATAGCGAACGAATTCTTCGGGTTTGTAATCGGCGAGCGTCACCATGATTCCCGCTCCGCGGTTCGCCTTGCCGGAATAACCGGAAGTATACTTCTCGACAATGGTAACGCCGATATCCGGCGCAGACTCTTTTGCCGCAATCGCCGCCGCAAGGCCCGCAATCCCGCCGCCGGCGATGAGCACGTCGGTTTTGATCCTCTCGCTCATAACGTCCTCCTTATTGATTCCTATAGATTTTATCCCCCAACCCCCCGGTTCTTCAATGTGCGAAGTACCCAATAACGACGCGGAACCGCCCTCGAATTTTGTATGTTTTGTTTATTGCGGAAAATTGTTATTGAAAAATTGCGTAATACACAATCGGAACGGCAAGCGCAGGCAGCAGATTTGCGATGCGGATCTTGCTGTCAAAGATGAAGTTGAAGCCCATCGCCATGACGATCGCATAGCCGACCATGCTGAACAAACGAATGGCTTCCGTTGTCGCATAGGGCGCAATGACGCCCGCGAGAAGGGAGATCGCTCCCTGTACGACGAGCACCGGGACCGCGGCAAGGAACACACCGGGACCGAGCGAGGCAGTCAGCACAATTGCGGTAACGCCATCCAGCACGGCCTTTGTGAACAGAATCGTATGATCCCCCGTCAGCCCGTCGTTAAGCGCGCCGACAACCGACATCGCCCCGATCACAAAGATCAGCGAAGCCGTTATGAAACCGGTTGAGAGGTTGTCCTTTTTCAACCGGCGTTCCAAAGCGCCCGAGGCGTTGTTCAGCCGGTCCTCGATGCGCGCCAGTTCGCCGATTACGCAACCGGCGACAAGGCTCACGAGCAACAGCAGTTCGCCGTTGCTGCTCAACTTTCCGCCCGCAGAAACGGAAAGCATTGCTGTCAGCACGCCGTTCAATCCGATGACGAAGATGGCGACGCCTTCCGCCTTAATGATCGCCGTATTGATTTTTTCGGGGATTCCCCGTTTCAGCAACAGCCCAATAACGCCGCCGATCAGAATTCCTCCGACGTTAACCCAGGTTCCGAGCATGTGTATAGGTCACTCCTTTTCTTCCGACGATACGTCAACCGCCCCGCCGGAAAACCGGGGAGCGGCTTTTCTGGAGGCGACACCCGGATTTGAACCGGGGCATAGGGCTTTTGCAGAGCCGTGCCTTACCACTTGGCTATGTCGCCAACTCAAGCTTGTCTTTTTCGCGCTTGCCATATCGCATATATAGAAACACGGCAAGCATAAATGGCTAGGGCGGCAGGATTCGAACCTGCGCATGACGGAATCAGAATCCGTTGCCTTACCGCTTGGCTACGCCCCATCAAATAAGTATTGGGGTGGGTAGTGGGATTCGAACCCACGGGTGCATGGACCACAACCATGTGTCTTAGGCCTCTTGACTATACCCACCGTATACTTGTCTTTTTCGGCCCCGGCTATGTTGCCTCGACCGAAAAATTCTGCGTATGACTTGCCCTCCATTGAGAACAAGCCATACATGGCGACCCGGAACGGGCTCGAACCGTCGACCTCCAGCGTGACAGGCTGGCATTCTAACCAACTGAACTACCGGGCCTGGTAGCGGCGAGTGGAGTCGAACCACCGACCTTCCGGGTATGAACCGGACGCTCTAACCAACTAAGCTACACCGCCGAAATCAGCGGCATCGCAAAGTTATGCGAAAAAATGCCGCGTAGGTTATTGTACTATCCGGCCAGGGCTATTGTCAAGAAAAATCACTCGTAGCGAAGCGCGTCAATCGGGTCAAGCTTGGCGGCGTTGTTCGCGGGATAATACCCGAAGAAGACGCCGATCGCAATCGAAATGCCGGTTGCGAGGAAGATCGTGCTGACCGGCGCGGTCACCGACAGCGTCATGCCCGATCCCATCATACCGCCTATGATCGAAACGCCTACCGTGCCGATCACAAGCCCGAGTACAATGCCGACCACGCCTCCAATGAAGCAGATAACGATCGCTTCGATAATAAACTGGCCTCGTATCGCGCCGTTTGTCGCCCCAAGCGCTTTTCGCACGCCGATCTCGCGCGTCCGTTCCGTGATGGAAACAAGCATGATGTTCATAACGCCGATGCCGCCGACAAGGAGCGAAATGGCCGCGATGGCCGCGATCATGATGGAGACCATATTCAGCATAGAGGTGACCTGGCTGACCATGGATTCCGCGGTGAAGGTGCTGACCTGATAGTTAATATTCTTCACGTAATACTGATTGAGCATGTTTTGTATCGTCGTGGAGAAATCCGTCGCGTTCACGCCCACCTTCGTCATGACGACGGCCGACTGATACCCGCTGCTGCCCGTGATCCGCTGCGCCGTAGAAAGCGGGATATAGACGTCCGTAGGGAGCTGCGATGAGGCGGTTGTCCCGCCGCCGAAGTTCTGTGCTTGAGATTGGTAGACGCCGATAATGGCGTAATTGTTGATATGCGTCCCGACCGTGACAAAGATCGACTGCCCGATGGGATTTGCATCGCCGAATATGGCGCTCACCAGCTTGTCCGAAACGACCGCGACATTCCGCCGGTTGTCTGCGTCGGTTTGCAGAATAAACCGTCCCTGTGTGAGCGTCAGATTGTTTGCGGTATTATATTCGGGGCTTGTACCGATCAGATTCAGATTTGCGGATTTCGACCCCGACGTCGTTTGGCCGCTGCCGACCGAATTCGTCAGGCTGAATGCCTGGATGCTGTCGGAATATTTCTGCCGCAGCGTGTTCAGCATCGAGTCCGTGATCAGGTCCTTTTCTTGGATATTATTGCCGCCGACCCGCGTGAAGTTCTGGTTTCCGGTTTGATCCCTCTGCTGCACATACACCGTGATATTGTTGACGCCGAGGCTTTGCATCTGGGTTGAGATGGACGAACTCATGGTATTGCCCAACATCATGATCGCAATAACCGCCGCAACGCCGATGATGATGCCGAGCATCGTCAGGATAGCCCGCATCTTATTTGTTTTTATATTGACGATCGCTTGAGTGATATTTTCGCCGATGCTCATACAGCAGCCTCCAAAAGGTCCTGCGGTCCGGGAATGGGATTTCCTCCCGCCCGCACCGAAACGATATTTCCATCCTTCAGCGTAATGATGCGCTGCGTTTGGGCGGCCAGCGTCTGATTGTGTGTGATCAGAACGATGGTCTTCCCGAAATTCTTGTGCAGATCCAGAAAGATATTCATGACAAGCAGCCCTGTCTCCGTATCGAGCGCGCCCGTCGGCTCGTCCGCAAGAATGACATCCGGGTCATTAGCCATCGCCCGCGCGATCGCCACACGCTGCTTCTGGCCGCCGGACAATTCGTTCGGTTGATGTTTCGCACGGTCGTTCATACCGACGATCTCAAGCAGGTGCTCCGCACGCCGCGCACGTTCCTTTGCCGGGACATGGTTGTAGAGCATCGGCACTTCGATATTTTTTTGCGCGCTCATGCGCCCGATCAAATTGAAAGTCTGAAACACAAATCCGACTTTCCGGCCGCGCAGTATGGACAGTTCGCTGTCCGGCTGTACAAGTACATTCTCTCCGCTGAGGCTGTATGACCCTTCCGTCGGACGGTCGAGCAACCCGATGATATTCATCATTGTGGACTTGCCGCTGCCGGATTCCCCGACAATGGAGATAAATTCACCTTCCCCGACGGAGAGATCCACGCCGTGCAGCACTTCCAGCTCATTGGGTTTGCCGACAAAATAACGTTTTACGATGCCGCGCAATTCAATGATGTTCACGATCAGCCCCCCGCTCTCATGATAACGCCGCCGCCTCCGCCGCCAACAGGACGGCCTCCGCCTCCGCCTCCGCCGATGATCGTTGTGTTCGAACTCGACGAGGAGGATGTGCTCAGCCCCAGCGGGTCATTGATAATCCTCATGCCGTCTCTCAGGCCATCGCCTGAAATCTGAACCAGATAATCGGTCTCAATGCCCGTCGTAACCGGAATCTCGACCCGCCGGAAGGCGCTCATTTGAGCCGCTCCGCCGCCCGTCCGGAAAGTCATTCCGCCGTTCCGCGTGCCCTGGCCTGTTGTTGCCCCTTGATCTGTCGCTGCGCCCTGACCTTGTCCTGCCGTTGTACCCTGGCCCTGGCCGCCTGCTGTGCCAGTACCGGCCGCACCTTGTCCCTGGCCGCCCGTTGTATCCTGGCCCTGGCCCTGGCCGCCTGCTGTGCCTGTATTTCCATTGGCGCCTTCCAGCGCGTAAACGACTTTCGTTCCGTCTTCCTGCGTTACAACGGCGTCAAACGGGACGGCGTAGGCATTCTTCACCGATTTTACTTCGATCTGCATCTTTGTACTC
>WRFF01000009.1 GCA_009778945.1 Clostridiales bacterium
ATTTTTTGTCCTTATAAAAATCATCGTTACCGGCGATTTTGAGATATCATGCTATGGCTTTAACTGTCGGCGGCGCAATCCGGCGCTCGCGTATTGAGAACAGCGGGTTATTCAGGTGACCCGAATTATACAATGTCCTGATATTAAACCTGCTACCGTGAATGCCAAGCGAAGTTCCTGTTAAGACGAATATATAATCAAAAATGACAAAAATTGATGAAAAAGCACAGATATTGAAGAAAAAATCGTCCATTACCGCAATTTTTTGCCAAGAATCGACATCGTGACCCTCAATATCATCGTTTCGTTAATAATCTATATCCGGTTTTATTTATGGGAATAAACCAGCATGCAGACAGAAATCGCGGCGGTTACGCACGCCACCATCAAAAGCGGGACCATGCCGTCGTAGTATCCGACGCGAGCGTCTAACTGATAATACAGCACATAACACACGAGGCTGACGACAACAGCGGCCAGGATCACCACCATAAGCGTGACGGCGGCGTTCCGAGAGAACAGGTCCACGCCGTACAGCGCGTTCACTTCCGACAGGATCATCGTGCACCAGCCTACGATCAGGAACAGTTCCGTGGTCACCGGGCGATGGAACACCAGCGTCGTGACCGCAAGCAGGATCACAAAGGCCGCGAGCCCGCCGAAGAGAATAACTTTGCTTGGGATCAGCACGTCCCTGGCGCCAAACGCCGAAATGCCCCGCGTGATACAGATCACGGACGCCAGTCCCGCGATAGCCGCCGGGAGCAGTAGCCATCCGGTCCCGCTCACAGGATTGACCGGACGGAACGCCAAAAGCCACCATATGAGATAAAATATGCAGCAGACGACAAGCAGGATATTTCCGTAGAAGATCGTTTTTGCGGGAATGGGAAAATTTGCGGGCGCCATAGAGTTTTCTCCTTCATATATTCATAGCATTATTCTATACTTTTATGCGGAAAAAATCAGCAAACCGATTTGATAGATGGCAAAGGTCACGGCCCAGGCGATCGCTGTCTGCCGGATCACCATCACAAGGCCCGCGGTCCAGTGGCCCATCTCCCTGCTCACGACGCTGATCGCCGCCACGCACGGTGTGTACAGCAGACAGAAGACGAGGAAGGAGTATGCGGTGAGCGGCGTAAAGATGGTCGGCAGCACAGTTTCAAGCGCCATCACTGTCGGAACGCCCGTCAGCACGGCAAGCGAACTGATGACGGTCTCTTTCGCGATGAAACCGGAGAGAATCGCGGTTGCCGCGATACCGGTCCCAAAGCCCAGCGGCGAAAAAAACGGCGCGATGAAACCGCCGATAGCCGCGAGCATACTGCCGCTCTCCTGTGCGGCGGGATTGAGGCGCGCGTCGAAAGATTGCAGAAACCAGATGATGATCGTCGCAACAAAGATGACCGTAAACGCGCGCTGCAGGAAATCCTTGGTGCGGTTCCAAAGGAGCAAACCGACGGTGCGCAGGTTCGGCATGCGATAGGTGGGAAGCTCCATAATGAAAGGAACGGGGTTCCCGCGGAAGACGAAGCGGTTCATCACAACCCCGGCGATAACCGCGATCAGGATGCCGAGGACATAGAGCGAGAGCACGATCAGGCCGCGCCACTGCGCGAACAGAACGGCCACGAAAGCCCCGTAGATCGGAAGCTTTGCCGTGCAGCTCATAAACGGCGTGAGCAGGATCGTGATCCTGCGGTCGCGTTCCGAAGTGAGCGTACGCGTGCTCATGATCGCCGGCACCGTGCAGCCGAACCCGAGGATCATCGGGATGATGCTGCGTCCGGAGAGGCCGAGCTTGCGCAGCAGTTTGTCCATAATGAAGGCCACGCGCGCCATATACCCGCTGTCTTCCAGCAGAGACATAAAGAAGAACATGACGATGATCATCGGGATGAAGGAGACCACCGAGCCAACGCCTGCGAAGACTGCATTCGAAACAAAGGAGCGTACGAGGGAGTTGACGCCCGCCTCCGTCATCACCGCCGTAGCGGCGGAGCCGGCCACGCTGAACAGATAGCCGAGCGCGCCGGACAGCGCCGAACCGATCACCGAAAACGTCAGCCAGAAGATCACGGCCATCACGCCGAAAAAAACAGGGATCCCCAGATACTTGTTCGTGAGCAGGCGGTCAATGCGCGCGCTGCGGTCCTGATGCAGCGTGGTATGCGGTTTTTCGATCCCCGCCGCAACGGCGTCCCCGATGAACGCGTAGCGCATATCCGCGATGGCGGCTTTCCGGTCGGTCCCCGTCTCGTCCTCCATGTTTTCAACCAGTTCGTCAAGGGTATGGCGCTCCAGCGGCGTCACTTCGAGCCGGTCGAGCAGCACGCTGTCCGTTTCCAGAAGCTTTGTCGAGACAAATTTAACGGGCAGCGAAGCCGCTGTCGCATGGTCTTCGATCAAATGCGAAAGCGCGTGAATCGCGCGGTGCACGGCGCCTGTACAGAAGTCCGTGATCTTTGGCCGTTCGCCTTCGATCGCTGTCCGCAGCAACGTTTCGAGCAGCTCCCCAATGCCTTCTTTTTTAGACGCCGCGATCGGGATCACCGGCACGCCGAGCTTTTGGGAAAGGATCGCGACATCCGCGGATCCGTGGTTTGCGCGCAGCTCGTCCATCATATTCAGCGCGATGACCATCGGCGTTTCGAGCTGCATAAGCTGTATTGAAAGATACAGCCCGCGCTCGACATTCATCACGTCAACGATGTTCAGGATCGCATCCGGTTTTTCGCGAATGATATAATCGCGTGCGACGATTTCCTCCTGAGAGTACGGGGAAAGCGAATAAATGCCCGGCAGATCCACCAGCGTGATGCGTTCCGCGGCTCGCTTCGGCATATATTCCGCCGCGCCGGAGAGTTCCGCCTCCACTTTTTCCACCGTGACCCCAGGGAAATTCCCGACATGCTGGTTCATGCCGGTGAGCTGGTTGAACAGGGTCGTCTTGCCGGAATTCGGGTTCCCGGCGAGCGCGATCACAAAACGGCCGTCTTCCAGGCTCACTTCTGCGGCTCCGCCTTCTTTTCAGGGCAGTCTCCCGCTTTGGCACAAGAAACGCACCGTCCGTCGCACGAAAGCCTAAACGGGTTCACGGACAGATCGGAAACGGGCGCAACCTCGACACAGGCGGCGTCGGACTTGCGGACTGTCAATTCATACCCGCGCAGGGAGAGCTGAATCGGATCGCCCATCGGCGCGGCTTTACGCAGAGCGACGAGCGTGCCGGGCGTCAAACCCATATCGAGCAGACGATCGCGAAAGGCGCCGCGGCCTTCAACCCTTTTGATGATGCCGTACGAGCCCGGCGCAAGCTGATCAATCGATTTATTATCCATGCTGTTAGCATATGCTAACATGCGCTTGCTGTCAAGTATTATATAACCACGAATGGCATAATTATTTAAAAACGGACGGCTGATTTCTCAACCGTCCGTGGTGCCCAGACCAAGAATCGAACTAGGGACACATGGATTTTCAGTCCATTGCTCTACCAACTGAGCTATCTGGGCAGGCTGCCCGCAAATTGCGCGCAGTTAAGATTATAGGGTAAAATCGGGGACTTGTAAAGGGCGTTTTGCCAACTTTCCGGCGCCGGGCCCCAGAACGGGCCTCGGGACCTCAGGAAGCTTTCTGCGCCTCCTGTGCGTCCACCGCCGCGTAGTACGCGTCCTTGTTCTTCAGGAAGGTCGCATAATCCGCCGAGAAATTGTGCGTGCCGTCCAGATTCGGGCTGAGCACGAAATAAAGATCGTCGTTCTGGTCCGGATACAGCGCCGCTTCGATCGAAGCCATGCGCGGATTGCAGATCGGCCCCGGAGGCAGCCCCTCGTGCAGATAGGTATTGTACGGGGATTCGATCTGGGTGTCGGCGTCCGTGAGGAATTCCTTCGGCGTGCCGAGGATATACTGGATCGTCGCGCAGCTCTGAAGATCCATGCCCGCCTTGAGGCGGTTGTAGAAAACAGCGGCCATGACAGGCCGTTCCGCCGGCGAAACCGACTCGCGCTCGATGATCGAACCCATCGTAACGATATCGCGGACGCTGTAGCCCATCTCCTGCGCATGGTCGTAGTATTCCGGCTTGAACTGCGCGCCAAACTCCGCGAGCATCTTGTCGATCACGTCGTGCGCACTCGCGTCGGTATAGACCTCATAGGTCTCGGGATATAAAAAACCCTCGAGCCGCTCTTTGCCCGCGGGGCAATCCTTGAGGAACGGATAATCAAACGAGCCGTTTTCAGCCTCGTTCCAAAAATCCGCCTCCGAACAGATCCCCTCGTCCGCAAGTTTCTTTGCAATCTGCGTATTGTTGTAACCTTCGGGGATCGTAAATTTCTTCGTCGCCGCTTTTGTTCCCGCGATGAGGACAGCCGCAATCTGATCGGGTGACATCGACTTGCTCAGGGTGTAATCCCCTTCTTTATATTTCCCGTCGTAACCCGTCGATTTGGAATGGTAACGGAAAAACCATGTGTTGGAAATCAGTCCCTGCTCATGCAGGATCTCCGCGATCTGAGAAGTGGACGCGCCCTCCGGGATCGACACCGCTACCGGGGTTGTATCCCCGGGCGCCGCCGGACGCAGCGAATCATCATAGAGCGTCTTTACGCCAAAGCCGCACACGGCGACCAACGCGATGGCCAACACGATCACAACCGGCGCGCGCGAACGCTTTTTCCGCCTCTTTTGGGGATCCTCCTCGGTCCTATTCACAATAGTAGGTTCCAATGCTTTTTCTCCCTCCCGCGAACGCTTTTTTTCACCCATGCGGATCCGCTATGCCCGACCGAGATACTCGCCGGAGCGCGTGTCAATCTTGATCACTTCGCCCGTTTCGATAAAAATAGGGACGTGTACGGTTGCGCCCGTCTCCACAATCGCGGCCTTCGTGACGTTTGTCGCGGTATCGCCCTTGACGCCGGGCTCCGTTTCCACAATCCGAAGTTCGACAAAATTCGGCGCTTCGACAAGGAACGCCTTGTCCTTAAAAAATTTGATCGTGGCCGTATCGTTTTCGCGCAGCCACTGCATCGCGTCTTCGACCTGATCCTGCGTCAGCGGCACCTGTTCGTAGCTGTCCGGGTCCATGAAATAATAGAGGCCGCCGTCATTGTACAGATATTGCATCTGTTTCGTCTCGATATGCGCATTCTCAAATTTGTCATTCGGATTGAACGCCTCCTCACGGGTCGCGCCCGTCAGGATGTTCTTGTATTTGGTGCGCACAAAAGCGGCGCCTTTCCCCGGCTTGACATGTTGAAAATCCAAAATCACATGCGGTTCGCCGTTTATCTCAAACGTGATACCTTTACGAAAATCTCCGGCTGTTACCATCCTTATATCCTCCTGTCCTGCTTTTGTCTCCGTTATCATATCATGAGGTTCCACCCGACGACAATAGGTGGTTGCGGATACGATGACTGAAAATTTAAGATAAGGCCCTTAAAATTGTGTTACAATTATAACAACTTGTAAATGGACTGAATAAACGGTTGATTTGTGCGATCACACCCTATGGGAAGTGCAAGAAAGGTAAGCGAGATGCAAATCACGGATATACGGATCCGTATGGTTCCGAATGAAAACAAACTGAAAGCGGTTGTGTCCGTTACTTTTGACGCGGAGTTCGTCGTCCACGATATCAAGATCATCGACGGGCAGAACGGGCTCTTTGTCGCCATGCCTTCCCGAAAGATCGGGGAAGGCGAATTCCGCGATATCGCGCATCCGCTGACGACCGAAGTGCGAAACACCATTATCGAAGCGATTTTTCGGGAATACAATAAGCAGTTGGCTGCCGATGGCCCGGAGAAAGATTTATAGTTCTTCCTCGCGCCGTATCTGTGCGCCAAGCCCCGATAGTTTTCCGGCCAGATCTTCATACCCTCTCTCGATATGATAGACGTCCGACACGACGGTCTCTCCTTTCGCCGCGAGTCCGGCCAACACAAGCGCCGCGCCGCAGCGCAGGTCTGTCGCGCGCACGCACGCGCCGTGAAGGCGCGCTCCTCCGGGCAGAAACGCCCGGCGCCCTTCTTCCGTGATCCCGGCGCCCATAAGATTTAGCTGCTCGATATGCATAAAACGGTTTTCGAATACGGTCTCCATAATCGTAGACGCCCCGTCGGCGATCGTTAAGAACGCCATAAACTGCGGCTGTACGTCCGTCGGAAACCCCGGATAGGGAAGCGTCTTGATATCCGTCGCGAGAAAATTCTTCGCGCCGCCGTCCACGCGCAATCCGGATTCTTCTTCGCGGATTCGCACGCCGCTCTCACGCAGCTTCGCGATCACCGGTGTGACATGGTTGGGGAGCATATTGTCCACGAGCACATTGCCGTGCGTAATAGCGGCCGCGAGCATATAGGTGGCCGCCTCAATGCGATCGGGAATCACGCAATGTTCGGCGCCGCGCAGACAGTCTACGCCTTCAATTTTAATGACGTCCGTCCCGGCGCCCTTGATGCGGGCCCCCATCTTGTTCAGGAAATTGGCCAAATCGACGATCTCCGGCTCCTGTGCCGGATTTTCTATAATCGTCGTCCCCTGCGCGAGCGCCGCCGCCATCATGATATTTTCGGTCGCGCCGACGCTTGCAAAGTCCAGATACATTTCGGCGCCGGCCAGCCTGTCCGCCGACGCTTCCACGCAGACGCCGTCCTCCTCCCGCACGGTTCTCACTTCGGCGCCGAGCGCCGCGAACCCTTTTTCGTGCAAATTGATCGGGCGGTCGCCGATCGCGCAGCCGCCGGGCAGCGGAACCCTCGCGAATCCTGTGCGCGCCAGAAGCGGCCCCATTGCCACAACGGACGCACGCATGGCGCGCACGAGATCCTGCGGCGCTTCGCTGGTCCGGATCACCGCCGTGCGCACGGTGATTCTGTGCGCTTCCGGCTCCTCTGTAACCTCAGCCCCGAAACTGCGGAGCAGGCGGCACATCACCTCGACATCCTTGAGCGCGGGGACGCCGTCGAGCACACAAGGCTCTTCCGTAAGCAAGGTCGCAGCCAAAAGCGGCAGCACCGCATTTTTGGATCCCCCAATCGCCACAACGCCGCGAAGCGGCTCCGATTTCTGTATAAATATCTTTGTCAAACTCTATTCAGCACTCCTGTTTGAATATTTTGTGGTGGATCTTAGGGGGCTCGAACCCCTGACCTTTTGACTGCCAGTCAAACGCTCTCCCAGCTGAGCTAAAGACCCATGATGACCGTCCGTGCCACAACAAGGGCACAAAACTTCCGATGCATTTCATTATGCGGCAGAACATTCCGGTTTGTCAAATCGGATTTGCATCGCCGTTGCTTACGTCATCCGGCTTCGTACTGCCGTCATTCTCATCGGCAAGGTTTTCGTCACCCCGGTCCGGATCACGCCAGCGGTTAACCGTTCCTTCGAAATAATCCTCATTTCCCGCCACACAGACCTGATTGCGGTTCGCTTTCGCTTTGTACAGCGCGGCATCCGCACGGTGCAGCATCCGGTCGAGCCCCTCGGATCCATCGTCGCAGATGGCGACGCCGATACTGCAGGTGATCCGGATATCTGTGTTTCCATAGGTGAAGCGAATGCTTTCAACCGACCGGCGCACGCGCTCCGCAAGCAGCCCTCCCTGCCCGCTGCCGGCGGCTGCGAAAAGGATCACGAACTCATCCCCGCCGTACCGTGCAACGATATCATAGGGCCGCACGACGCTTTTCAAACGGCCGCCGACGATGCGCAGCGCTTCGTCGCCCGCTGCGTGTCCGTAAGTATCGTTGATCGTTTTGAAATAATCAAGATCGAGGATCAAAATACTTACAGGCTGTTTCATGCGTTTCGCGCGGTCAAACTCAACTTCGGCCTGTCTGAAAAAATAGCGGTAATTGTTGAGCTTGGTCAGCCCGTCCGTATAGGCCTCATTTTGAAGTTCCTGCTGCAGACGCGCATATTCCGTCACATCCTGGATCTGCAGGATATAACCCATAAGCCTGCCCTTCAATTCGACGGGGCGCGTCCAGGTGTAATACCTGCGGGCCTGCTTTTCCCCCGGATGTTTCAACGAAAAATTTACGCCTGTTTCCGGCGGCGTCGAATCCGGAAAACGCAGTTCCTCCGGCCAGTTCTCCAGTTCCCCGATATCACTGCCCTTCTCGAATTTGGAAAGCGCGGGGAACAGTTCATACGCGACGCTGTTCGCAAGCATAAACCGGAAGCGGGTATCCACGGTGATGAACACGTCGCGCACCATATCGAACAGCGTTGCTAACGTAATTGTCGAATAGTCAAAGAAATCGAAGCGAAGGACGCCGAGATAGAGCGCCATATAAGCCACAACGATCACAAACGGCGTGTAGTTGACCCCATGAGGATCGGTTTGAACAACATAGGTCAGGACCGAGTAGAGGAGATTGGCCGCAAACGGCGCGACGCCCGCGATAAGAAACAACAGAAGGCGCGGGCGGTTCGCGCGATACTCTCTGCGCCGGGCCATACACCATGCGGTCAACACGATGGAGAGCGCTACGCAGACGAGCGTCGTGACGTAGATGACATAATAGAGCGGCCCTTGCCCGAGCACCTCGAGACCGTGTACCGTGCCTGTATCCGTATAGGCATACGAGGTATAGAACAGGCCTGTATATTCCGCCGTCCAAATGAGTACCGCGTTCACGGACATGAGCGCGGCGAGAATCGGCTTTACGGCGGAAGGCAGGCGAATGTCAAAATAGTCGGCGATAAACAGCAGGAACAGGGGCGGCATCATACAGACGCCTATATACATCACCTTGACGCCGGCAAACGCGCCGCCGACGTCATAACTGGTGACCTCCATGAAATTCCCGGTTACATAGAAAAGAAGGCCGATGCTGCAGAGCAGGAAATAATTCTTCTTTTCGCTGCGGCAGCGCAGGATCGTAAGAGCGAGCAAAACCACTGTCAGCGCGATGCTGACAACCAAAGCCCACTGGACGATCGTATTGGCCGTCACGTTACGTTATTTCTGGTCGTTCAGCGCCGCCTGCGCCGCGGCAAGGCGCGCAACCGGCACGCGGAACGGTGAGCAGGAAACATAGTTCAGGCCCGTACGATAGCAAAATTCAACCGAACTGGGGTCGCCGCCGTGTTCGCCGCAGATGCCGAGCTTGATGTCCGGGCGCGTATGGCGCCCGAGGCGCGCCGCAGCCTGCACGAGCTTGCCGACGCCGTCCTGGTCAAGCTTCGCGAACGGGTCGTTCTCATAGATTTTCTTATCATAGTAGGCGTCCAGGAATTTCCCGGCGTCGTCACGTGAAAAGCCAAATGTCATCTGGGTCAGATCATTCGTACCGAAGGAGAAGAACTCCGCTTCTTTCGCAATCTCGTCCGCCGTAATGGCCGCCCTTGGGATCTCGATCATCGTGCCGACCATATAGTTCAGTTGCACGCCGTTTTCCGTGATGATGCGATCCGCGGTTTCCGTGATGATATTCTTCACGTACTGGAGTTCCTTCAGGTCCCCGATGAGCGGCACCATAATCTCAGGCACAACGCTCCATTCCGGATGCCGCTTCTGCACATTGATCGCAGCCTCGATGATCGCCTGCGTCTGCATCTCGCCGATCTCCGGATAGGTGACGTCAAGCCGGCAGCCGCGATGGCCCATCATCGGATTGAACTCATGCAGCGAAGTGATGATAGTCTTCAATTCTTCCGTGCTCATGCCCATATCGCCGGCGAGCTGGACGATGTCGTTTTCCTCCGTCGGCAGGAATTCGTGGAGCGGCGGATCCAGCAGGCGGATCGTAACCGGATAACCCTGCATCGCCTCGTAGATCCCTTCGAAATCGCCGCGCTGCATCGGAAGCAGTTTCGCGAGCGCCGCCTTGCGCTGCTCGACAGTCTTGCTGACGATCATCTCGCGGATGGCCATGATGCGGTCGGTTTCAAAGAACATATGCTCCGTCCGGCAGAGGCCGATGCCCTCGGCGCCGAATTCCATCGCCTGTTTCGCGTCGTTCGGCGTGTCGGCGTTCGTACGCACCTTCATCGTGCGGTATTTGTCCGCCCAGCCCATGACGCGGCCGAAATCGCCGCCGATCTGCGCCGGCGCAGTTTTGATCGCTTCGCCGTATACGTTGCCGGTTGACCCGTCCAAAGAGAGCCAGTCCCCTTCGTGAAAGGTGCGTCCGCCGAGTGAAAAGGTCTTCGCCTCTTCATCAACGACGATCTCGCCGAGACCGGAAACACAGCAGGTCCCCATACCGCGGGCCACGACGGCCGCGTGGCTCGTCATGCCGCCGCGCACGGTCAGAATGCCCTTTGCGTAATGCATCCCCTCGATATCCTCGGGCGACGTCTCCAAGCGAACGAGAACGACGTCCGCGCCTTTTTTTGTCGCCCATTCCGTCGCGTCCTCCGCCGTAAAGACAGCCTGCCCGCAGGCGGCGCCCGGCGAAGCCGGCAAACCCTTGCCGAGCGGCGTCGCGCTCTGCAGCGCATCCTCGTCAAACTGCGGGTGCAGCAGCGCGTCGATCTGCTTCGGGTCGATCATGAGCACCGCCTCCTTTTCCGTAATCATCCCTTCGTCCACAAGGTCGCTTGCGACTTTGAAGGCCGCCACCGCCGTGCGCTTTCCGTTGCGCGTCTGCAGCATAAAAAGCTTGCCCTCCTCAATCGTGAATTCCATATCCTGCATATCGTGATAATGCTTTTCGAGCGTATCCACGATCGTCACAAATTGGTTGTATGCATCGGGATTGGTCTCTTTGAGCTGATCGATCGTCTGCGGCGTGCGAACGCCCGCGACAACATCTTCGCCCTGCGCGTTCATCAGAAATTCGCCGAAGAGGCCCTTCTCACCTGTCGATGGGTTGCGGGAGAACGCCACTCCCGTGCCCGACGTATCGCCCATATTTCCGAAAACCATCTCCTGCACGCTGACAGCCGTTCCCCAGGAGGAAGGAATGTCGTTCATGCGGCGGTAATAAATGGCGCGCGGATTGTTCCAGCTGCGGAACACGGCCTTGATCGCCCCGAAGAGCTGATCGATCGGGTCCGACGGGAAATCCTGTCCGACTTTGTCGCGGTATTCCGTCTTGAATTGTTCCGCGAGTTCTTTCAGGTCGCCCGCAGTCAGTTCCGTATCCTGCGTGACACCGCGCTTCTTCTTCATCTCGTCGATCAGTTTTTCAAAATAGGCTTTGCCGACTTCCATCACGACGTCCGAATACATCTGGATGAAACGGCGGTAGGAGTCGTACGCGAAGCGGGGATTGTTCGTCTTGCGCGCGAAGCTTTCGACAGCCTCATCGTTCAGGCCGAGGTTCAAAATCGTGTCCATCATGCCGGGCATCGAAGCGCGTGCGCCCGAACGGACGCTGACGAGCAGCGGGTTTTCGGTATCGCCGAATTTTTTCCCGGTCATCTCTTCGAGTTTCGCAACATAGGAGAGGATTTCTCCCTTGATTTCGTCGCTGATTGTTTCTCCGTCGTCATAATACTGTGTGCAGGCTTCCGTTGTGATCGTGAAACCCCGCGGAACAGGCATGCCGAGTCCGGTCATCTCCGCCAGATTGGCGCCTTTCCCGCCGAGCAGATTGCGCATAGTCGCGTCGCCTTCACGGAATAGATACACATATTTTGTACTCATGGTTCTTGACCTCCTGTCATATTGTTATTATTAAAAGTAAGCCAAGATATTCTATCATGAATTCAGGTCTATTTCATCAAACTATATGATTTGCATGATTTGCGCAGGTTTGCGCACAAAACCAAAAATCCCAAAAGCCGATCCGCGAATCCCCTTAACCCCTGTCTTATTCGGAATCGGCTCCTGGTACACCTGGTCATCCCCTATTTCTTATATACCCAAAAAACGCGGCATGAAACATGGATCTGTGATAAAATTTAAAAAATTGCGTTTAGGAGGAAAAATGAAGTATCAGGTGCCGGAAAACCCTGTGAAAAACCGGGAAGAAGGGGCGCTTTTTGACAAGCGCCGCGAAGCGGACTTCACGCCGCTTGTCGTTATTGCGGCGCTCATGGCCGCATGTTATCTCGCCGCAAATATCATGGCTGTCAAGATCATAGACGTATTTGGATTTTCGCTTTTTCAGGCGGGCGTTCTGATTTTTCCCTTTTCCTATATGCTCGGGGATGTGCTCGCGGAGATTTGGGGGTTTCGCACAGCGCGCAAAGTCATCCTGCTTGCGTTCCTCTGCAACCTGCTGTTCACGGGCGTCACGGCGCTCGGCGTACTGCTCCCCTCACCGGCTTATCTTTCGGAGACCGCCGATGCTTATAACACGGTTTTCTCCTATATGCCGCGCATTGTCGCCGCATCTTTTGCCGCATTTTTGGCCGGCGAATTGACCAATGCATGGGTCATGGCCTGGATCCGGCGCCTTACCGGCGTGCGGCTTCTTTGGGTGCGCACCATCGGCAGTTCTGTCGCCGGGCAACTGCTTGACACCCTGATCTTCTGTACGATCGCGTTCGCGGGGACGCTTACGACGCGCGACCTTTTCATAATGATCGGGTCTCTCTATCTTGTAAAAATCGGGATCGAGGCGCTTTTCGGGACGCCGCTCGCGTACGCCGTCATCGGCCGGCTGCGCCGCTATTTTGAAGCGCGCGAAAAAGCGCCGGTTTGAAAAAAACGGCCGCAGAAAAATCAATCGTATAATATTCCGTAAACTCGTAATATTTCGTCTATATCCACAACTGTTTACAACAGATGTTCGACATGATAAGGTCAATTTTGGCAGCGATAAGGGTTCATGGATGTCATTAGACAGGCCGTGTTATCGTTTAATTATTGGAGGTATCAAATCATGGCATATAATCCGTATGAAGACGCGCAGACCCAGTTCGACAAAGTAGCAAATATGATCGGCCTCGAGCAAAGCGCGCGCGACCTGCTCCGCGAACCGATGAAGGAATTCCATTTTACGGTCCCCGTAAGGATGGACGACGGCGTCACAAAGATATTCAGGGCCTACCGGATCAAACACAACGACGCGCGGGGCCCCGCCAAAGGCGGACTGCGCTTTCATCCGCAGGAAACCGCCGATACGGTACGCGCGCTCTCCATGTGGATGACCTGGAAATGCGCCGTGGTGGATATTCCGCTGGGCGGCGGCAAAGGCGGGGTAGCCTGCGATCCGCATCTTATGTCCTTAGGCGAGCAGGAGCGCCTGTGCCGCGGTTTCGTCCGCCAGTCCTTCTCTCAGCTCGGCCCGAATATCGACGTACCCGCGCCCGATATGATGACAAACGCCCGGCATATGCTGTGGATGATGGATGAATACGAGACGCTGGCAGGCGGGCATTACCCGGGCGTTATCACAGGCAAACCGGTGGGGATCGGCGGCTCTCTCGGCCGCACGGATGCGACCGGATTCGGCGTCATCTACGTGCTGAAAGATATGTTGGACAGGGAAGGAATCGATCTTCACAATACCACCGCCAGCATTCAGGGCTTTGGGAATGTGGGCGAATACGCAGCAAAACTGTATTCCCAGTGGGGCGGTAATGTCATCTGCATCTCCAGCTACGATCAGGCCGACGGTATGTCGTACACGTTCCGCAAGAAAACGGGCTGCAATGCCGAAGAGCTGGCGCGCATCAAGGACGCCTTTGGCACAATCGACAAGGAGCAAGCCAAAGAGCTCGGCTATGAAGTGCTTCCGGGGGACGCGTGGCTGTCCGAAGAGGTGGACATCCTGATCCCGGCGGCGCTTGAAGACCAGATCACGCTTGAGAATTTCCATCAGATATCCAAAAGCGTACGCGTACTCTGCGAAGCCGCGAACGGCCCGACCTCTTCGGCTTGTGACCAACTGATACAGAAGCGCGGCATCTTTTTGATCCCTGATTTTCTCGCCAACGCCGGCGGCGTGACCTGCAGTTATTACGAGCAGGTCCAGTGCAATATGAATTTTTTCTGGAGCCGCGAAGAAGTGCTTGAAAGGCTCAACGACAGCATGGTAAACGCCTCCCGCGCCGTCTATGACCTCGCGAAAGGGGAAGACATCTATATGCGCGACGCCGCCTACATGATCGCTATCGAGAGGGTGAACGACGCCATCAAATTGCGGGGATGGATATAAACGGCCTCCCCAAAAGCGCCGGCCGGCATCAGCGTGGTTAATGCATTTCAAAAGCCGCCGGCGCGACCGTCACTAAAATAATGACAAAGATCTGAAGGACCATCGGGAAGATCAGTTTTGTCTCGGCTACGCGCCCGTCTTTTTCGAGGCGCCGCTTCCGGCTATCCCACAGCGCCCCGCTCTCCTGGTCGAGCTTCTCGGCAAGCGCACTGCCTTTATCAATATTGTCGGCAAGGATCGAAGAGAAACGCAGGAGTTCGCGTGAGCCGCTCCGGCGTGCGATATCCGAAAATTCATAGACGAGCGCCGTGCCGGCAGCGCGCATCCGCTCGCGCATAAACACCAATTCCTCGTAAAGTTGGCGTTTTCCGCTTGCCCTTCGGTATGTGATGTAATCGTCCGCAATCCGGTCTATTGCGGAGGTGATTACAAGCCCCGCGCCTAATAACAGGCCGAGTTTTCCGATAAAATCCGGAAAATCCCGTTCGATTTCCCTGCGCGCCGCCGCGATCCGGCGTTCCAGCGCGCGGTACCGCAAGCGGAAGCAAACCCCGAGCAAAAGCAAAATAATCGCGACCTCCGGCAAATGCCCCTTCGGCCCCGGCGCGCTCCAGGCGAGCGTTACGCCGTCCCCCGCCTCCGCCGGAAGCGAAAGGCTGTCGCCGGCGTTTGAACGGCTTGCCGCCTTCACGGCGTCCGCGATGCGCGCCCGCAAAGCCGCGGTGATATCGTAACCCTTCGGCGGCGGCCCGATCCGCAGCGCAATCGAGAAATCTTTCCACGCTTCGCCGAGGCGCAGATAAGCGGAGAGCCGCACAATTTCCCCTGTGTGCCCAAGCGGGTTGACACGTCCGTCTGCGCCGATTACGCTCTCGTCGCTGCTCTCCCAGTGGATTTCCGCGCCGCTCACCGCGTCGGTGTCCGGCAAAGACAGGCCATGCTGTACCGCATCCGGCGACGCGTTTTCGCCGAGAATTTCCGCCGGCAGCCGCCTTGACAGTTCTTCGAGCGCACGCCCGGCCTCTTCCGGCGACGCTTCCTTCGGAAGCACGCCGATCGTCACATCTTCGCGCGCCGCCGTCCCGCCATATGCCGCATTTACGGCGGCATCCACACGGCGCGTACCCGAGCCCGGCCCGCCGCGCATCAGATCGAGGCCGCCGTCAGAACGCGCCGACGCCTCGAAGGCCCAAAGCGCACAGACCGCCGCAAGCACCAACAGCAGCGCGAACAGGAATGTCCGGTTTTGTTTCTTGTATTTTTGAATAGCTTCCGAATCGCCGCCGTCCGCAAAGGCCGAACGGTAAATGGCGCGCATCCGATCCGCCCGCCCCGTCGAAAGGTCGACGGCGTTACCCGCCTTCTTTTTCCATTTTATGAAAGCGCTTTCGAAACCGCCGCTTTTGTTCACCGCCGTCCTCCCTACATCTCCATGGAAAGGATGCGGTTGCTCCATACGAACGAGGCCACCAGCGCCGCAAGCGCGCCGGTCATCAGCAAGCGCCCGGCAAGCGTCCCGTAAAGCGCGTCCAAATAGTCCGGTGCGGAAAACCGTAAAAACAGCAAGATCACAAGCGGCATCGCGGTAAGCAGCTTCGATTCATACTGTTTCTGCGCAGTGAGCGCTTCGATTTCCCGCCGGATCGCTATCTTCTCCACAAGCGCGTCCGCCGTCCGGTGTACGACCTTTACAATATCCCCTCCCGTCGTAAGGCAAGTATAATACACGTCCGCGAAATTCTGCACATCCTCGTTGCAGCTGCGCCTCGCGAAATCAAACAGCACCTCCCGTTCGCTCTCCCCGCCCGCAGAAAGCCGCCGCGTCATCTGTTCGAGCTCGCGATTGATCGCCGCGTTTTTCGGATAGATAAGAAGCAGATTGTCCTTTGCCTCGCGCAGGGCCTCCGTCATATGCCGGCCCGTTTGAAAAGAGGACGAAAGCGACAGCAACATGTCCTTAAACGCCGCGGAAAGCTCCCGGCGGCGGCGCGCCGCAAGCAATGCCCGGTAGTAACGTTCCGCCGGGACAGCCGTTAATGCCAACAGGGCGGATGCGATGAAATGATTGTAGAAAAGGATGCCGAGCATGGCGGCGCCCGCCATATACAGCCCGTAGTAACGCAGGCGCTCCTGTCTCTCCGGCGTATAGACAGAATAGTCGATCATATCCCCTCCCGCAGCGCTAACTTTTCCCGGTTCACAAGTTCTGCACGCCGCACAAGCCCTTCTCCTGCCGTCCACCCGTAGAGTGTCCGCAGTTCGATCTCGCCATGCGCGACGCCGATCACTTCCGCGATCTCAAGCACCGTGCGCGCACCGCCGGGAAGGCGCCCCAGATGCACGAGTATGTCGATTCCTTCCGCGATCTGCCGGCGTATCGCCTCCAACGGGAAATCCGCCGCCTGCAAATACATGGCTTCAAGCCGGTAAAGCATGCCGCGCGGGGAATTCCCATGACCCGTAGACAGCGAACCGTCATGACCGGTGTTCATCGCCTGGATCATATCCTGGACTTCCTCGCCGCGCACTTCGCCGACGATGATGCGATTTGGGCGCATCCGCAGGCTGGATTTAATGAGCTGCCTCATCGTGATCTCACCGCGCCCTTGCGCGTTCGCGCCGCGGCATTCAAGCCGCACAAGATTTTGGATATCCCGGATCTGAAGTTCCGCCGTATCTTCGATCGTCACAATACGCTCATCTTTCGGAATGAAACCGGCAAGCGCGTTCAAAAAGGTGGTCTTGCCGGAACTTGTCCCTCCGCTGACAAAGATATTGTAGGCGCTGCGCACCAATCCGGCGAGGAAGCGCGCGGCTTCCTCTGTAATCGAACCGTAGGCAATCAGCGTATCCATCGTGATCCGCGCCGCCGGAAAACGCCGGATTGTCAGCGCCGGGCCGTCGATCGCGATATTTTTGTAGACCGCGTTGATTCGCGAACCGTCAAGCAGGCGCGCGTCGAGGACCGGCGAAAGCTCGTTGACTTCGCGATGCACCTGCGCCGCGATGCGCCGGATCACGTCTTCCAACTCTTCGGTCGTTTCAAAACAGACATCCGTCCGGCTCAGCTTTCCGTCCCGTTCGACAAAAACACAGTCCTTCCCGTTTACCATGATCTCCGTGACCGCCGCGTCATCCGCAAGCGGCTGAAGGACGTTGAGTTCACGGCGCGTGCGCGCAAAGACGCGTTCCGCAACTTCAAGCTTTTCTTCGGGGCTCAAGTATTCCGTATAATCATCCTCCGGCCCTTCTTTGGATTTCGCAAAAATCAGACCGCAGATATGATCCCACACCGCTCCGTCCGACAGCTCGGATGCCTCTCCGCGCACAAAATCCCGCACACGCCGCGTCAGCGCGTTTGCGAGAAGGTTCATCCTTTCCCGCTGTTTCGCCATTTATCCCTCCCCACCGGGAATTTGGTCGCAAACCTCTTTGACAGCCAGCCCGAATGCGTTTGCGATCGATACCTCGATCGTCCGCCCATCATCCCGTACATCCTCCGGACAGGATGGATTTACGAATACGGCCGGCGCCGTCTCCGCCAACAACCGGTCCTGCGCCGCGCCGGGCCTCTCTGCGCTTCGCACTTCAACACAGAACGCCTCGCACAGATCCAAAAACATCTGCAGCGAGCGGATGCGCGTCCCGAAATCCAGGACAAAGAGATCGATCGACAGCGCACGTTCTATATCGGCGAGCAAGGCTGCGAATTTCCCGGGCTCAAGCCCCGACAGGCTGGAAACTCCGGCGTCAGGGCCGAGGCGGTAGGCGCCGTAGCTGTCCTGCCGAAAAGCAGCTTGCATGAGCCCCTGCAATTCTGCCGCGGAGGCGCCGCTCCGTTTGAAGCGCAGATAATGAAAGAGAAAAGCCTCCGCGCGCATCGGCCCTTCGTGCTCCGGCGGCGCGAAAGCGCGTGATTCCACCTCTTCAAGGCTCAGGTAAAGCGCCTTTTTGCCCCGGTACCGGGCCATCTCGCGCGTAATCCCGATTGCGGCGGCGCTTGTACCGATGCCTCCCGAAAAAGCGTATACGCAGACAAACGTCCCGGAGACCGGCGGCGGCAGGCTGCCGACCGCCGCGTCGGGCGTGCGCCTGTCCGCATTCTGTTCCCAATCGCGTGCCAGGGCGATGCGGCGCGCAGCCGACAGGATAGCGGAGGCGCCGGCATATTTTGGGATTTTCGGGCTTCGTGTCTGCCGCTGTCCTTCCCGCCCGGGTTCCGGAAAGGAAGCGGGCTCTTCGTCCCACTTCGCAAAAGCGACGTATTTCACACAGCCGGGCCGCCCCGGGACAGACGAAAGGCACACGTCCGCTTCCTCGCGGCAATCCTTGCAGTCTTCCCGCAGGATCAACATAAATCCGGGATGGTCAAGCGCGACAACGCGCGCAAAGCGCTCGCCATACTGCCGTTCTTCTCCCGCTATACATATCGAAATCCGCTTCATAGTTTTCGCCGCCCCTTATGTACCGCTCCGTTTATCGATGCGTCTCAAAATATCTCATACAAACAATATTTCAAATAATTTCTTTAATTACCATATATTAACTTATATATTTGCGTGTGTCAACGATTTTTTATAAAATAAAGGCATGTTTGATTATCATATACATACAAATTTTTCGGATGACGCAGAATCCCCGATCAAAGCAGTGCTGGATACCGCCGTCGAAATGGAACTCTCCGGCGTCGCCCTGACCGACCATCTCGACCCCTATTATCAGGATGACGAATACCCTTGGGAATTAAACGTTCCCGCCTACGAGCGCGCGCTTACGGAGGCTCAGGCGCGTTATGCGGGCCGGATCGCTGTCGCCAAAGGCATCGAGCTCGGCCTGATAGAAGGCGACGGCTTGCGCGTTTGTGATAAAGCCGTTTCCGATTTTCCGTTTGATTTTGTCATCGCTTCCGTACACCACACGGAGCGCGCGCCGATACATACCGCCCGGTTCCTGGACGGCCGCACAGCGGAAGAGGCGGCGACGGAGTACTACGAGGCGCTGCTGGCCTGCATCAAAACCTATCGCAATTATGACGTTCTCGGCCACCTGAACGTGATCGACCGTTATACGGACGGCTACGCGCCGGAATCGGCCACCATTCCCTACACGGAAGAAATTCTGAAAACGGCTGTCGAATACGGGAAAGGGCTCGAGATCAACACCTCGGCGTTTCGCTTCGGCATGGCGGGACGCGGGACGCCGACATCGGCGCTCCTCACGCGCTTTAAAGAGCTCGGCGGCGAAATCGTCACCATCGGCTCCGACGCGCACGCGGCAAAATACGTCGGCGCGTTCATAAAAGAAGGCGAGGAAATTCTCCTCGCCCACGGTTTTCATTATTTCACAACCTTTATGGACCGCGTGCCAAAATTCCACAGGATCGGCTGAGGAAGCACCGCATTTTCAGCCGGCGGCCCCCCGTATCATCCGGCCCCGAACATCTTGTCCATAAGCTTGCTGAATTTCCCGCGCCGCGCATACGCCTCGGGCCCAATTTTCTGCGCCATCTCCTTGACCGCTTTTTTCTGCTCGGCGCTCAGCTTTGTCGGCACCTCCAATGTGACCTTGACAAACAAATCGCCGTACCGGTTCCCGCGCACGGATTTGACCCCTTTGCCTTTCAGGCGGAAAGTCGTCCC
>WRFF01000010.1 GCA_009778945.1 Clostridiales bacterium
ACGTCAAATGGGATCGAACGCGGCAACGAAGAGATCCGAAGGAGAGACCGCACCATTCGAGTATATCTAAGCGACGACTCTGTGATGCGAATTATCGGCACCATCCTGCTCGAACAAAATGCGGCCCGGAGAACAGCCAAATCGTACTTTGATAGGACAGAATATCGTGAGAGACTTGAAGATGAGAAAAAAGCAGCTTTGTCTGCCTCGATGCGGGCCGCATCGGAATTGCCGAGAGAAGAGGAGGCCGCCGAGAACTGTGCCGATGTGCGAGCTGCGTGAAGGACGGCCTCGACCGTCACCCTGCCGGACTGACGGCTGAAAATATTGTTGTGAGCGGCATGCTTTCCTATCCTGCTAAATTCAAAATGAATTCCGTTTCATAGTAAACGTCAGTATTACATCTAAAACCGGAATTTAGAACGATATTCAACGCAAAAATATTTCCCAGAAGCATACCCTCCCAAATCCTGTCCCAAGTCAAGATAATCTGTATTTTTGAGACTCTGCGGATTTGCAGGTTATCTGTAATCAGCCGTTTTATTATCAAATTATCTGCAAGCATCGCCGGCGAAATTTGCATCAAAATTACACTTCTGTGGTGGTTATTTGGTGTTTTTAGCTAAAATCACCCTTATTATCGGGAATTATCGGGTATTAATCGCCGAAAACCACCACATAACCGAAAATTCGATGCAAAATAGCGGAAAATGTTGACGGAACGGCAAAATGGATTTTTTAGCTTGAAAAAATTTTTCATTTCCCTATTGACAAAGTGACCTGATATGGTATTATGGTTAATGAGTTAACTCATTAACTAACTGGCATGCAATAAAAAAAGGGAAAGAAATGGAACAACACAGCCTTACCTTGAAGCAAAACAGCCTTGCGAAATATCTAATCCGAACCTACCTGATCGGCTGGGTCGGTTGGGGGATCTTGATCCTCCTGATCAACGGCGGTGTGGCGACGTTCGCCTCTCCCCTCGGGTTCATCTTTTTCGCGATCGGCGGATACGCACCCACGATCGCCGCCGTATCCGTACTGGAAAAGATCAACCTCAAGTCCATCGTGAAGTTTATGTTCAGCGCGAATTACAGGGCAGCGCCGATTTTCGTCCTGTTCTGCCTGATCCTGACGGCGACGTTTTTCTTCACATCGCGGCAGATGCAGCCGAACACGGCCCTGTGGTTTTTCCCGGTATACTGGTTTATTCAGATGTTTCAGGGCGGTTTTGAGGAACAGGGCTGGCGTGGCATTATGCAGCCGGCGCTGGAAAAATCCATGCCGTTCCCCCTTTCGGTTATCGTGACCGGCCTTGTCTGGGGGACTTGGCATCTGCCGCTGTGGTTCGTCGCGGGAAGCGGGCAGGACGCGTTTCCCTTCTACGCGTTCGTCGTGTTTTGCGTATTCCTCAGTTTCGCCCTGGCGGTAATCCGCAAAAAGACGAACGGCGTCATCTACTGCTGCATCTTCCATGCGTTCAACAACGCCCTGCTGGGTTATATCGTGATCGGCATCAACGGCGTGCTTCTGGTCGGCGGCGCCGCAATCGTTATCGTATCGCTCTTGATCTGGTACGCGGACCGGCGCAAAAGCCTCTCCGGTATCCCTGCCGAACAACTGTCGTAAGGAGATAACCCTTTTGAACGACAGCCAACCGATTTTTCAGCAGATCATGGAGATGATTGAGAGCGATATCATCACCGGGGTGTACAAGACGGACGATTTGATTATCTCCACCACGCAGATCTCGAAAGTCTATTCCGTCAATCCGACGACGGCCGTCAAGGCGATCAGCAAGCTTACCGACGCGGGGATCCTGTACAAAAAGAGAGGCATCGGCATGTGCGTGGCGCCGGGCGCCAAAGAGAAGATCTCCGGGCGGCGGCGGGACGTCTTCCTGAACCAGACCACGCCCGCCCTGCTCGCGGAAGCGAAGACGCTTGGGATTTCCATAGAGGAGCTGATCAACGTGATCAGGCAAAGAGGAAGCGCCGATTAAAAACGGCGCGCAGCATAAGACAAAACGCAATATGAAGTACAAGGGAAGGAACACGGGAATTATGATTAAGTTCACAGACGTAACCAAGAGATATGGGAGCATAGCCGCAATCGACCATCTCTCGCTCGAAATCGCGGACAGCGGGATCTACTGCCTGCTGGGGCGAAACGGCGCAGGCAAGACGACCCTTATGAAACTGCTGGCCGGGCATATCGCCGCGAGCGGCGGGGAAATCTCCGTGGACGGCAAACCCGTATCCCCGGGCCATATGCCGGAGAATGTCAATTTTATCGAAAACGGCTCGGTCCAGTTCAACAAGCGGATCTCCGAACTGATCGATATCGCCGCCGAACTGCAGGAGGATTTCGACCGGGGCTTCGCGTATGAAATGATGAAACGGTTCGACCTGAATCCAAACAAGAAATTCAAACAGTTGTCCTTCGGCATGAGGACCATGCTGAACACCATCATCACGCTTTCCAACAATTCGGGCGCCATTCTGCTGGATGAACCGACGCTGGGCTTTGACGCCATTATGCGCGACCAGTTCAACAACCTGCTGCTCGAAAGCTATCAGGCCATCCCGCGTGTCATTATGGTGTCAACGCATTTGATTGACGAAATCGAAAAGGTGACAGAACGCCTTATCATCATCGATCAGGGCAGGCTCCTCTTCGAAGCCGGAATCGACGAGATAGACGAAAAAGCCTACACGCTGTCAGGTACGACAGCCGCTGTGCTGCCGCTGCTCGGCGGCCTGAACTGTATCGGGCAGACGATGGTAGGCTCTTTGGTCGCGGCGCATATCTACGGCGAACGGATCGCCCCGCCGGAAGGCGTGTCCATAGACCGCATGAGCCTGCAGGATTTCTTTATTTATTTGGTAGGAGGAAAGAGCCATGAATAAGAGTGTCCGTACGATTACAAAATTGAACCTGAAAAACATCAAAGGCGCATATATCGCGCTGATTGCGGGGCTCGCCGCATTGGGCTCCAATTATATAATAAACTTCTTCATTTCCATGAACACAGGGGAAGCGGGCGGGAACACGGGCGTCAGCATGGGCTGGGCCGTCTGGGCGCTGCCGGTGGCGGCCGCCATCATTATCCCCGCGGCGAATTTCCGGCGCATCATCAGCCTCGGCGGCAAACGGGACAACTTCTTCAAAGGCAGTTTCCGGGTCTATGTGCTCTTGGCCGCCGCCGCCTCGCTGCTCGGCACGATCATCTATTACCTGGAGGCCGCTTATGTCGCCGTGTCGCCCCTGTTCGACGGCGTGCTGGGGGTTCCAGACACCTTCGGCTGGGGCCTGCACGGCCCGGTCGTCCTGTTTCTGCAGCAGTTCGCTTTCCTGTTCCTGACGGCGGCGTTCACCCATACCTTCGTCGCGGCGCAGGGCAAATGGTACGGCCTGGCTGCGGATATCGCCGCCCTGGTGGTCCTCTGCGTATTCCTCCCGATCGAGCCTCTCCGGAATATTGTGGCGGGCTACGCTTTCCTGGTTATCTACAACCCGAACCCTTTCCTGCAGATCGTCGCCTGCCTCGCGATCGGGCTCGGGTTTTATATGCTGAACAGGCCGATCCTCGCGCGGAAAATACTTTGACACGGCGTTCCATACGGCGTTCCACGGAGCCGATCGGCCGGAAGCCGCCGCAAAGCGCCGCCTTCCGTTCCATCCGCCGCGGCTGTAGCCGCGTCGAACACTTCCGGGTTCAAAACTCCCGGAACTACGTTACGCCATCGTGGCTTTCGCGCCCGCGGGCACAAGGGGACAACACACGGGGACGGCCCGAAACCACTGAAGAAGTAAGACGAGTATTTTCCAGTCAGAAAGGAGTGACATTCGGTATGGACAAACTCATTGAGCGCAAAACGTATTTAGACGACATCACAGTTGGCGGGTGAAATACAGATAAAGAGGGTAACCTTTCGAACTTTTCGAATGGTCACCCTTTTATTGCCTCTTGACAAATCATTCTACATATCAGTCTGGGAAACCCTCGCATTGCTTCCACAAGGATGGAGACTTGCTTCAGTTGTTTTCGATCTGCACCCTTTATAGGGGTACTGGACATAGTTCCACCTTTGGATAGCCGATGAAATGGCTTCGCTTCTGGATAATATTATATATCAATGCCTAAGCTGTACAAGCAGATAGGAAATCGATAGACTTCCCAGAGCAACTTCCACCGGATATTTTGTTTTCCGGACTAAATTCCGCCGCCTCGTCCACTGTGGAACTTACTTTGGGAATTTTCGCTCCAAAATTTTTATATAAAAATTTGACCAATTGGTTGATATCATAACTATATGGTTTATAATTAAACCATGAAGTCTAATTATTTAACAGATAAGAGATTGACAAGAACGCAGCAAGCCAGGCGCTCCGATATTATTGAGGCTGCCGTTAGGGTCATTGATACAGAGGGCTTTGCGGCGGCATCCGTGGATCGTATCGCGCAGGCGGCGGGTACAAATAAATCTACAGCGCTCTATCATTTCGCTACGAAAGAATCCATCTATGATTCTGTTATTGGTTCTTTGTATCAACAAGGTGAGGACTATATGGGAACCAAACTGGTAGCCGCAACCGATGCGCATGAGCGGTTGCGGACTTACCTCGACGCCAACCTTCGGTTCATCGCCACACACGCGGCCCATGTCAATGCCGTTCATCTCATCCTTGAGAACCGGTTCAGCGCCTATTCGCTGCCGGACGGCATCGCCCCACTTTGTGGCATACTGCGCGACGGTCAGGTTTCCGGTGATTTTGGCGCCTTCGACCCGGAAATCATGGCGCTGGCAATCCGTTCCGTCATTGACGGCTTTTCTTTTCATATCGGCGGGCAAGCCGACCTCGAGCGCCGCATTGACGAGATCATCGCCCTATTCTCTCGTTCCGTCACAGCTGTAAAGGAGTCATCATGTCCAAGCAAAAAATAGCCGCGCCAACATCACATCAGCGCCCGCGGCCAGTCGTCGCAATCGTCTGGCTTGTCGGCGTTTATATTGCGCTCACTTGGGTAAGCGCCGCGGCAGCCATCGCCTTAGCCAATGCCCCCTCTGCCGGAATCACCACAGAAGCAGTGGTTCACGCCGCCATATTGGCAATCGTCTCCGTCCTCACTCTTGTTTTCACAATCAATCTGTATCGTGGCCGTCCCCGGGCCGGAATCCGCATTCGCATCATTGGCATCATTCTTATGGTTGCCCTGATTGTGACCGCTATTGTGCTTCCTCTTCCGGGCTGGATGATTGTGGGGCATTACTTTGGAGCCGCCTTGCTTCTTGTTGTTGTGTTTCTTAGCGTGGCCAAAGCCAACCCCGCCTGAGCCTTTTGGCGCGACATTGGCCCTTTTCCAACACAACAGGACGGTTCTGTCTCAACACAGAACCGTCCTCTTTTGTTCAGATCGTCGCCTGCCTCGCGATCGGGCTCGGATTTTATATGCTGAACAGGCCGATCCTCGCCAGGAAGGTTATTTGACACGGCGCACTGCGCGATCGCTCTCCGTATGGCCGATTCAAACCGATCCTCGCCAGGAAGGTTATTTGACACAGCATTCCACACGATCGCTCTCCGTATGGCCGATTCAAACCGATCCTCGCCAGGAAGATTATTTGATCCCGGCTGCCGCAAGACACCGCGAAAAATGGCACAAATTTGCGGTTGAATGCGATTTTACGCGGCCTGTACCAGCAAACACAGGAGAAAATGGCAGAAATTTGCGGTTGAGGGGTAAATTATTTGCGAAATAAGCTGAAAATAGCTGAAATAAGCTGAAAAATAAAGAAAAACCACGATATTTGAGGCAAAAATAACCCCCCAACCGAAAAAAAGTGCCACAAATCCGGGCATACGGTGGTACAGTGAGAACAATCAATATGATGATTATTATGAAAGTATTTTCTTGGGCGTTAAAGTAACAATAATGCTAAAATAATGGGATGAACAAATCCCTGCCTTTAGTTTTGGCCAGCGCGTCGCCCCGGCGGAGCGAGATTCTCGCGGCGCACGGGTATGCGCCCATCGTCCGGCCTTCGTTTGCGGAGGAACGCGTTCCCGAAGGCCGCATATTCTCTCCCGAAGAGACCGCTATGTTTCTCGCGGAGCAGAAGGCGCAGGCGATCGCGGGCGAGCTGCTTGCCGAGGCCGGAACCGCGCCCTGCCTCGTGCTCGGTGTTGACACGATCGTTTTTCGGGGCCATATCATCGGCAAACCGAAGGACGAACCGGATGCGTTCGCGATCCTGCGCAGCCTCGCGAACGGCACGCATGCCGTGATCAGCGGCGTCTGCCTGATCGAGCTGGCGCCTCCGCCTATCGTCGGCGGGCTTTCCGGGCGGCTGTCCGCGCTGATTCAGACGGACAAACGCCTCTTTTACGATACGACGCTCGTGACTTTCGAGAATTATTCCGACGACGAAATCCTCGCCTATATACGGGCAAACCCGCCTTATGACAAATCGGGGTCTTACGGGATCCAGAGCGACTGGGGCAGGCACGCGCTCCGCATAGACGGCAGCGTCGAGAATGTGATCGGCCTGCCGATCCAGCGGATCGAGCCGCTCTTAGCCGCACGCGGCGCCGCACGGGCCGAGGGTTAAGGCCATGAAAAAACTTCCTCTCTATATCATCCTGTCCGCGCTCTTCTTCGGCACGATGGAAGTCGCTTTGAAGCTCGTGGGAAGCAATCTGGACGCTTTTCAAATCACCTTTCTGCGCTTCCTTATCGGCGGCGCTTTCCTGTTCCCGTTCGCCATCTACGAATCCCGGCAGCGGCCCGCCGGCGTGATGACATGGAAGCTCTGGCTGTATATGGCGCTGCTCGGCGTCATCAACGTCCCCATTGCCATGATCCTCTTTCAGTACGGCGTGCAGGAAAGCAACGCCGCGACGGCCGCCGTCATCTTCTGCATCAATCCGGTCTTTACCATGCTGCTGTCCCACGTCTTCACGACGGACGACAGGATGAACCGGCGCAAAGCGCTTGCGCTTGCCGTCGGGGCCGCCGGCCTGGTCTTTATGATCCGCCCCTGGGATATGCAGCCCGGCAATACGCTGCACGGCGTCCTCATGTCGATCAGCGGGGCGGCCGTTTTCGGGCTGTTCAGCGTGCTCGGCGCCAAATCGCTCCCACGCGTCGGCGCGTTCACGCAGACATCTTCGACCTTTCTCATCGGGGCCGCCGCACTTGCCGCCGTGATGCCGATCCTCAGCCATCCGATGTTTGCGGGCGCAGGCGGCGAGATACCCCTGATCCTTTATGTGAGCCTGGTCGTCACCGGCGGCGGCTACCTCTTTTATTTCCTTGCGGTCCGTGCTTCGAACGCGTCGACCGCCGCCATCGTTTTTTTTCTGAAGCCGATCATCGCGCCCATTTTCGCCGTGATCCTGCTCGCGGAAGCCATCACATGGAACATGTACGCCGGGATCGGCCTGATCCTGGTCGCGTCCTATATCCTGCTCTTCCATAAAAAGAAAACGCCGTAAGCGTACCGTATCGAATAACCATTGCCGCGCCGGCGCTGCGTGAGCAGTTGCGTTCCCATTCATAACGGCTCTCGTAATACATCGAATAACTATCGCCGCGCAGGCGCTATCCGGTGGCGACGAATATGAAGGTGACGCCGGCAAGCGCAATGATGGCCGCGATGATTTTTCGGCGCAAAGAACCGGTCTCTTTCAGAAAAAGGAAGGCGGCGATGGGGATGGTGACGCAAGTGAGTGTGGAGATATAGGTCGTTACGCTCATAAGGGCTCCCAGCGCGAGCGCCAGTATCAAACCGTACGCGGCGACGCATCGAAAACACATGAGGAAAACGTTTTCGCGCGACTTCAGAAATTCTTTGTCCACGGGCCGTTTGCCGAAGAATACGATGGCCCACATCACTCCGGCGGCGAGGAGCTTTGACGGAAAAACATATTCCGCCAAACCCGCATGGACGATCATGTATTTGTCAAAAGCGGAGATCGCCGCAATCAGCAAGGCGGTCAGAATTGAGTAAACAGCGCCCTTCGGGTTGACAGTAGCCTTTTGGGCAACCACAAGGCCGGCCGCGAATACAAGCGCGCCGCCGACAAGCCGCAGCGGCGCCAGAGGCTCGCCGAGCAGCCAGACGCCGATGAGCGTCGCGAAGCCGATTTGGAAATTGAAAAAAACGGAAAAAACGCTCGCTTCCGTCAGTTCGAGCGCCTTGGCGTTGACGATATGAAACAGCGCCGCCGTCACGACGGACGCCGCGAAAATAAGCCAAAGCCGCCAATCGTAAACAGCCCAGTTGATCTTCGCGACGAACAACCCGACAACGCCGGGCAGCGCAACCGCGGTCGCCATGACGGCCGCGAGGAACAGCGGATCGATTTTTTTGTGGCCGAACGCGCGCCGGAGAAAAATATTGTAACCGGTTTGGCTCAAAAGGCTGGCGAATATAAAGACAACCCACATAGGTATCATCATATCATGTTTGAACAGAAGGCTATGACTTTGAGGATTTACGCGGAAAAGGCCCGGCGCAAAACAGAAAAATGCGGACGGTGAATGGCCGCGCAAGGCTCATCCGTGATCCCATGCTACAATAAAAACGTCGTTGATATCTATACGGAGAACCGTGCTCAGTAATGCACTGCTGTTCCCATAATAGAATATCTCTGAAAGCCGGGCGATACAGCCTTCTTTCATAAGGAATTTGTGCCGCCGCTACACACGCTACGCGGCGGAATGGAGGTAACATGAAAAAGTTTTATACGGATACCCGTGTGCTGTACGCGGACACGGACGCGATGGGAGTCGTGTATCACGGAAGATATATCGTCTGGTTTGAACTGGGCCGCACCGAATTCCTGCGCGAAATCGGGTTTCCGTACACGGAACTGGAAAAGCTGCCGTTCTGGCTGCCCGTGACCGTCACGCACTGTGAATACAAATCGCCGGGGCGTTACGACGATCTACTGGAGATCGCCACCTGGCCGAGCAAGCTGACCTTCGCGACCGTACAGATGAGCTATGAGATCCGGCGCAAAGAAACCGGGGGACTCCTGGTCACGGGCTATACGGAGCACGCCATCACAGACGACAAACTGCGGCCGATCCGCGCGAAAAAAGTCTGCCCCGAAGCCTGGGAAGCGACCATGGATATCATCCGCGCAAACGAAGCGGAATAAGAACCGCCCTCCTGTCTTTTGGCCGCAAACCTCTATTGCTTGCAGGCCATCGCTGCTTATAGCAAAAAATCGCGCAGCTCGCGCTGAGCCCTCAAGAACTCCGGATTCTTGTACCGCAATTGTTTCCCCAGCCTCTTCGCTATCAACCTCGCCAATCTTTCAAACTCATCAATGCTTCGTATCTGCTCATTGGTCGCAGTAACTACATAAATACCAAGCGCACTCAGATCAGTCCGCCTCTTTGAGTCCTCGGCTATTCGATCCGCTCCCGTATGATGCAGATTGCTGTCATACTCAACCGCAAGGCCGGCTTCCGGCCAGTAGAAGTCGCATACGTAGTAAGCTTTGTTCGCTCTCTGCTTGGCGCCCCTCCCAAAATTGATCCTTCTGTTTAGCTCCGGCGCCGGAAACCCATAGCCGCCGTACTTGTACGGCAGCGTCAAGAGCACAAAAAGGATTGTTTCCATAGGCGATGCCGCTCCGTCCGCAATATACATCAAAGCCTTGGACGCTTTTTTCTGCCCACCCACGCCTTTCATGCGGGATGTAAAAGCCTTGAGCTCTTTCGTGTTGGTAAGCCGGGGATGATTATATATAGTTTTATCAGCCCCATCCGAATTTTGGCCGGGGCCGTCAAGGCCTCTGTTCCCGCCCCCGCCCCCGTTCCCGTTGCCGTCGCCGCCTCCGCCTCCGCCTCTGTTCCCGCCCCCGCCCCCGCTTACATTGGCATACTCTCTGCGGCGCTCCCCTTTGACAGACAAGGAGTAGGTTCCGCAAAACTCAAGCCCAAGCGCTATAAGCTTGCCCAATGGCAGCTCCCCGGCCATTTGAAAAAAACAGAACGGCGGAGCGCTTACGGCCATTCCGTCGCCGATCTCGACAAAACCCCAATCCGGAATTTTCCCCGTGTGCACATGCGGACAGATAAGCCCTGTCTGTCGCCTTGTATTTGGGCTGCTTACTGCCAAGTGAATCGGATATGACAATTCACTTGGCATCACATCCAGTATGTCCGCGGTATTGGGAAGCGCAGAAGGTACCATCTTCTTGCGATGTTTTACGGCATTGCCAATTCCCGCATTTCCATGCAAACGCCAATATTCCACGGCCGATTTGTGGCTAATAATCATATCCATGCGAAATTATAGCATATTTTGGCATAAATTTAAATAATTAGGAGTTTTTTTATTTTTCATTGCGACTATATACCATCCATGTCAGGATTATGGCGGGGTTGTAGTACAAATTGACGGTTATGTATATTTTTCATGCCAGATTTCGCGATTTTCCTGCCATTTATCGGTCTATTCGATGAAATTACCGCATAAATCCACCCGCAAGCATACATAACCGTCAATTTGTGCTATAAACTCGGGAATTTACCGTTCGTTTCTGCTTCCTAACGTCAGCGCAGGAGGAGGATCTTTTCCCTTAAAATAAAAATGGGTTTGTTTCTGCTTCCTAACGTCAGCGCAGGAGGAGGATCTTTTCCGGCGAAACGGAGAGGCGCTCCGTGCCGAAGGGGTCAAAACCGCGCGGCACAATCCACCAGATCGGCGCATCCCCGGCGCGCTGCCCGGGCGTGCGCAGCAGCACACTCGTCTCAAACGGCCCCTTCACCGTCTCGTCGATCGACACGGGAAAGCCTTCGCCCTCTCCGCAGACAAAGAAATCATGCGCGCGGATGCCCGCGTACCCGTGTTCCGGCAGGATCTCCCGCCCCGCGTCAAGTTCGATCCCCCAGTCCTCCGCGAAAAACCGCGTCCCGCCGGTCTTTTCGATGTGCGAGATATTTTTGCAGCCTGTGATGCGCGCGGCCTGCGCCGTCACCGGATCCGCAAAGATCCCCGCGAGGGGGCCTTCCGCGACAACGGCGCCGCCGTCCAAAATCACGAGCCGCTCGGCGATGCGATACGCTTCGTCGCGGCTGTGCGTCACCAGCACAACGTCCCCGTCATAGCCTTTGATATCGTGCTTCAGCTCCACCTGCATATTTTCCCGCAGGAAGGAGTCGAGCGCGGAAAAAGGCTCGTCCAGGAGCAGTACTTCCGGATTCGACGCATAAATACGCGCAAGCGCCGCGCGCTGCTGCTGCCCGCCCGAAAGCTGCACCGGGTATTGCAGCGCCTGCGCAGCCAATTGAAAGCGTTCCAGCAGCGCGTCTACCGCCGCGCCCCGATCTGCGGTATTTCCCGCCGCCGCGCCCCGATCTGCGGTATTTCCCGCCGCCGCGCCCCGCCCCATCGGCGCCTGTCCCGGGCGCCAGGCGATCTCGATGTTCTGCCGCACCGTCATATTCGGGAAGAGCGCGTAGTTTTGAAACAGGTATCCGACCCGGCGCGCCTGCGGTTTCATATCGATCTTTGCCGCCGAGTCAAAGAGGACGCGATCCCCCACGGTGATGCGCCCTTCGTCCGGCGTGAGCAGGCCCGCGATGCATTTGAGCGTGATGCTCTTGCCGCTGCCGGACGCGCCGAGCAGCGCCAGCGTTTCGCCCTCTTCCGTCCGGAACGAGACGTCGAGCGTAAAGCCCTTGTATTTTTTGCGGATTTCGACCGAAAGGCTCATCCGCGCGCCTCGGAACGATATGAAATTCGAAAGCCTGTACTCATTGCAGCCGCCGGCTCATCCGCGCGCCTTCAGCCGGTATTTGTCCTGCCGGCTTTCCGAAAAAATACTGATCCCCCAGACAAAGAGGAAAGATACGACCACGAGGATGATCACGTATTGATACGCCTCGTCCATGCGGCCGCCCATCACCGCCGAATAAATGGCGATCGGCATTGTGCGCGAAACGCCTGCGATATTGCCCGCGATCATCGCGGTTGCGCCGAACTCACCGAGTCCGCGCGAAAAGGCGAGAATTGCCCCTGAAGTCAAACCGGACGCGGAAAGAGGAAAGAGAAGCCGCAGCGCGATCACCCGCTCCGGCAGGCCGATCGTGCGCGCCGCCTGGATATAGATCGGATCAACCTGATCAAAAGCCGCGCGCGCGCTCCGATACATAAGCGGAAGCGCGATCACGGTCGCCGCGAGCACCGTCGCCGGCCAGGAAAAGACGAGTTTTACGCCGATCTCGCCGAGCAGAACGCCAAACGGCCCATTGATGCCGAAAAGCAGCAGCAGGAAAAAGCCCGCCACCGTCGGCGGCAGGACGAGCGGAAGCGTCAAGATCGCGTCACAGGCAGAGCGCAGCTTGGCGCTTCTGGATTTACAAACAAGATAAGCGAGCGCCGTTCCGATCACAAAAGTGAATAGGATCGCGACGCTCGCAGTTTTCAGGGAAATCAGTATCGGTGTCAGTACCATAATTCGAGTATATCATACGAATCAGCAGTCAGGATTTCACATAGCGGCAGTGCTCTGTGAAATCCTGACCTTGGTTAACGGCTTAAGAGAGGAGGAAAGCCGCGGTCACCATGATTCTCGATTTAATTCACTGTAAACCCGTATTTCGTAAAGACAGCTTTCGCCGCCGGTGTCTGCAGGAAGTCGAAAAAGGCTTTCGCCGCGGCCTCCTTATCGCCGAGATCGGTGCGCAAACCGATCGGATAGACGATCGGGGGCGTGACGCTGCCTGCCGGCGCTTCCGCAATGACCTTTACCTGACCCGGCATGCTCTGGGCGTCGGAGAGATAGACGACGCCGACCTCCGCGCTGCCTTGCGCGACCGCGTTCAGAACTTCCGTGACATTCGTGCCGAGGCTTGCCCTTGCGGAGACTGTGTTCCAGGAGCCGAGCGAGGTCAATACCGACTGCGCGTACTGTCCCGCCGGCACGCTCGACGGATCGCCTATCTCGATCGTCTTTGCGTCCGTGATATTGTCAAACCCGGTGACCTGGGTCTGCGTATTCGCCCCCGTGATCAGCACGAGTTTATTTCCGAGCAGGTTTACGACGCTTGACTTATCGATCAGGTTTTCCGAGACCAGCGTATCCATCTGTTTTGACGCCGCCGAGAAAAAGATTTGGGCGTCCAACCCGTTTTCGATTTGAGTCTGCAATTTTCCGCTCGAATCGTAGGTGCCGGATACATTGATGCCCGGATACTGCTTCGCAAACATCGGGATCAGATCCTGTTCGAACGCGTTCTGCAGGCTTGCCGCCGCCGCGATCATGACCGTGCCGGAGAGATCGGAAACCGCCGCGGACGAACCGCCGGAAGCTCCGGACGCCGAAGAGGCCGGCGCCGCGGCGGAGGAACCTGCCGATGCCGCCGGACTGCCGCCCGCCGCCGGGGAACCACCCGTATTCTGCGAGCAGCCCCCGAATGCGACAAGCGCCGCAAGAACTGCTAAAGCCAATGCCAATATATTTCGTTTTTTCATAGCTTGATTTTCCTTTCACTTTGTAATCCGCTATGGAAAATATCTCATTCCATACCCTTCCGACCGTAAATTCTTTGCTTATTGTATAGAAAAAGGCCGGACAAATATGTTGTCCGGCCAACAAAACAAAAAATTTCTCAGGGAAGTGCTGATTAAAGTGGCGTAAAGCCGTATTTCACAAAGGCGTCTTTCGCCGCCGGCGACAAAAGGAAACTAAAGAAGGCTTGCGTCGGGTCCTGCAGCTCGTCAAGGTTTGTACACAAGGCAACCGAATAGACGTCGGACTTATTTTGAAGCAGGTTCACGACGCTTGCCCTGTCGATCAGGCTTTCCGAGACCAGCGCGTCCATCTGCTTTGCCGACGCCGAGAAGAAGATCTGGGCGTCCAATCCGTTTTCGATCTGCGTCTGCAGTTCGTCGCTCGAACCGTAAGCGCCCGACACCTTGATGTTCGGATACTGCTTGTTGAACATCGGGATCAGATCCTGTTCAAACACGTCCTGCAAGCTTGATGCCGCCGCAATCATGATATCGCCGGAGAGGCCGGAAACCGCCGCGGACGAACCGCCCGCTTCGGCTGTGCCATTTAAAGACGACGCGCCTTGCGCCGCCGCGCCGCCGCCTGTATTTTGCGAGCAGCCCGCGAATACAAAGAGCAGCAGGAGAATAGCCGACGCCAACGCGGACGCTCTCCACTTCTTCATTTGTGAATATTCCTTTGCATATCCATTCTTCCCGGTATTCTTCCCGTTAAAAAATTCCTTATATCCTGTTCATTGTATGAAAAAGGCCGGATAAATATGTTTTCCGGCCAACAAAAAATCGTGATTGTTTCGTTATTTCAAAATGCTATCGTTTCAGAAAACCCGGGATCGCGAAATCCCCGTCATCACCGCCGGTCCCGTCGCCGGACGAATACCCGCTGTCCTCATTCACATGGTCGCCCGCCGGATCGTATTCGCGATAATCCGATTCGCCTGCCGGCGCGCTTCCGCCGATGTCCGAAAGCAGATCCTCAAATCCCGTCTGCATCGGGGCCGGAGGGACAAAATCGTCGATCGGGCGGCCCGGAACCGGATCCGGAACGGCTTCTTCGCCGCCGCCGGACGGATGATCGTCGAAACCGGTCGCGATGACCGTGATGACGATCTCATCGCCGAGTTTCTCTTCAATGGACATCCCGATGCGAACATCCGCGTCGCTGTCCGCTTCCTGTTCGATCAGATCGGCGGCTTCGCTGAATTCGAGCATTCCGAGGCTATCGTTGCCCGCGATGCGCAGCAGGATATGGCGCGCGCCGGCCACGGTCGTATCCAGGAGCGGGCTGTTGACCGCCGCCTTGACCGCGTCTTTGACACGGGTTTCGCCGGTTCCGCGCCCGATGCCGAGATGCGTAACGCCCTGCCCGATCATGACGGATTTGACGTCCGCGAAATCCACATTGATAAAGCCGGAACCCGTAATAATCTCCGTGATTCCCTGCACGCCGTCCTTCAATATCTCGTTTGCAAGGTTCAGCGCGTCGATCATCTTGGTATTGTTGTCGCTGAGAAGGAGGAGTTTGTCGTTCGGGATCACGACCAAAGAATCGACATATTGCCGCAGGTAGTCAATGCCCTGTTCCGCATAATTCTTTCTTCTCTTCGCTTCAAAACTGAACGGTTTTGTCACGACCGCGATCGTCAGGATACCCATTTCCTTCGCGATCTTCGCGACGACCGGCGCCGCGCCCGTACCGGTGCCGCCGCCCATGCCGGCGGTGATGAACAACATATCCGCGCCGCGGATCGCCTGCTCGATCTCCTGTTGGCTCTCTTCCGCCGCGCGCAACCCAATCTCCGGATTTCCGCCTGCGCCGAGCCCGCCCGTCGCTTTCGCGCCTATCTGCAATTTGACTTCCGCGTCGGATTTTTGTTCGAGATCCTGTCTGTCCGTATTGACTGCGACATATTCAACGCCTTTGATTCCGCATTCGATCATGCGGTTGACCGCGTTGCCGCCGCCGCCGCCAACGCCGATAACAATGATGCGCGCGAAATTCAATTCCGGCGCTTCAAATAAAATGCCGCTACTGGTCATATCCATAGTACTCCTCCACATCTTATATTCATATCAAGCAGTATATCATACTGCAAAACCAATGGCGCAATTTTTTTATCCGTATTTTCTCATCCCGCATCCGGTTTCGCATCCGGTTTTGGCGGGGATGCGGCCGTAGCCGCCGCGGGCTGATTCCCGACCTCCGGCGTAAAGGAACAGGCTGTGCTACTCACGTTGATCGTGCCCCGTTCGATACCTTTGCTCAACAGGTCTGCGGTAACTTTGCGGATTTCGGGGACGCTTTTCTCGATCTGCGCCAGGTCCCCCACACAAACCAAATGGTCAAAGATATAGGCCTGTGCGCTGACGCCGCTGAGATCCAGGCTCTTAAAGAAAAAGTCATCCTTCTGCACGGCGCCGAAAAAGTCCAGCGCCGGTTTCAGCATATTGGCTTCCTCCACGCGCAGCGGCTTTCCCACAACCGGCTGGATCGGCGTGAGCCCGTCGATCACCGGCAGTTGGGGCAACTGGTTCGCGGGCACAAACCGCAGAATGACGCCGTCGTCGTTGATCGCCACGTATTTCCCCGGCGCCGCTTTCCCCGCGTCGATCAGCGCGTCCTCGGTGCGCTCTTCAACCGTGATGCTGAGTTTGTCCGGAAACACGCGCTTGACGGCCGCCGAACGGATATACGGGTTTTTCTCAAGGTTTCCCTGCACATTTCCGAGGCTTATCTTGAAGATGTTGTCCCCGTCGTGCGCGCCGGCGAGCTCGACAATCTGCGCCGCCGTGAAACGCACGCCGCCCGCAACGTCGATCTGCTTGATCGTAAAGATCGGCGACATCGCAAGCTCATACAGGCCGAACAGCACGGCGGCCACGACGATGATCCGCAACACATAATGCTTTTTCTTGCGCTTGCCGCGTTTACGCCGGGCCGCTTCCGAATAATTCATCGACAATCCTGTCCGCAGCGTCCGGGCGCGCGAGCGTGCGCGCCGCATCCGCCATCTTTTCCAACGCCGCCGGATCCGCAAGCAGTGTTTCGATCTCCGCCGCAAGCGCGCCGCCCCGCGTATCCGGGTCGCGCAAAATGCGCGCCGCGCCGAGGTCGGAGAGTACTCTCGCGTTGTAATACTGATGGTCGTTCGTCACGTTTGGCGAGGGGATAAGGACGGACGCGCGGCCGCAGGCCGCGATTTCCGAAACGGTCAGCGCGCCGGAACGCGCGACGATCAGATCGGCCGCCGCGTAATACTCGTAGATCGCGTCCGCGTAGGGCAAAAGGCTTACGCTTTCCGGGACTTCGCCATACCGCAGGACGAGCGCCTCTTCAATCACGCCGTACAGACGCTGCCCCGTGATGAAAAAGATGCGGACGCCGCCGCGCGGCGCAAGGCGTTCGGCCACGTCAAGGCCCGCGGCGTTGACCGCGTCCGCGCCCTGGCTGCCGCCAAAGATCAGCACGGCCTGCTCGCCTTCGCCAATCCCAAAGCGTTCGCGGATCTCCCCCGCGCGCGCCGCCGCGTCCGCAAACGCCGCGCGCACGGGATTGCCCGTCACCATGAGTTTTTCGGGGTCGTGAAAATGCGCGCGCGCCTCCTCGAAGCCGAGGAAAACCCGGTCCGCGTAGCGCTCCGAAAATTTATTCGCAAGGCCCGGCAGGACATTCTGTTCCTGCAGGAAGACGCGCAGCCCCATGCGGTACGCTTCGCGCGCGACAGGCCCGATCACATACCCGCCCATGCCGAGCACAGCGTCGGGCGAAAAGTCCTTGAGAAGCTCCTTTACCTGTACGCCGGAACGGAAAAAATTATGCACTGACTTGGCGGCGCGTACCGGGTTGCGCCGGTCGAGGCCGCTTGCGTCGATCAAAACTTTTTCATAGCCCGCGTCCCCTACGATATCGCGCCCGATCTCGTCCGACGCGCCGACGAAGAGGATCCCCGCGTCCGCGTCGCGCCGGCGGATCGCGTCGGCGACGGCGAGCGCCGGATAAATATGCCCGCCGGTGGCGCTGCTCGCAATAAGGAATCTCACGCCGCATCCTCCCCGCGGCGCGGTTCCGCCTGTGTTTTTATCTTTGCGGGGTCCTTGCGCGAAATATGGAGCATGATCCCCATAAGGAACATAAAGAGAAGCACCGCGTTCCCCCCGTAGCTTATGAAGGGAAGCGTCACGCCCGTCGGCGGAAACAAATTGGCCACGACGCCGACGTTCAGGATGACCTGCAGCGCCATAAGCACCGTCACGCCGCCGCCAAGCAGCATGTCGAAACGGCTTTGCGCGCGCATCGAGATCAGCATGCAGCGCCAGATCAGCGCAAGGAAACCGAGCAGCAGCAGGATGCAGCCGACGAATCCCGTCTCTTCCCCGATGATTGCGAAGATGTAGTCGTTTTGCGCTTCCGGAAGCCATAGCGCCTTCGCGACGCTGTCGCCGAGGCCGACGCCCGTCAGCCCTCCGTTCCCCAGCGCGATCAACCCCTGCACTGTCTGGAAAAAGCTCCCCTGCGCGTCTGAAAACGGATTGAGGTAACCTGTCACACGCGAAAGGTGATAACCGCCGCTAACCTGGATCATCAGCCAAACGCCGAGCACGCCGATCACGATCAGCGCAATCAGATAGACGAGGCGCACGCCCGCGAGAAACATCATGACGAGGATTGTCAGCACGACGATGAGCGCTGTCGAGAGGTTCGGTTCCTTATAGATCAGCAGGAACAAAACGCCGATGAGAAGGATCATCGGGACAAAACCGCGCAGCAGCGTCCCAGCCTGCTTCGCATATTTTGTATAGAACCAGGCGACGAACAGAATAACCGCAAGCTTTGCGAATTCCCCGGGCATAAAGGTAAGGCTTCCGACGCCGAGCCAGCGTGTCGCGCCGTTGACGGAGATTCCCAGCGGCGTGAACAGCGCCAGCAGAAACAGGAGCGCAAGCCCCATCACAAGCGGCGCGATCCGCATATAGAACTTTGTCGGGACAAGGGAGAAGACAAGCATCACAACGACCCCGCCGGCCGCCCACATCCCCGCGCGCTCCAAATAATAATACGGGCTCAGGTTGTCCGTGATCGTCGCGTAATAGCTCGCGCTGAAGACCATGATCACTCCGAAGACCGAGAGCGCAATCACAATGAGGAAGAGCGGCGCGTCGATTTTTCCGAGACGCTGTTTCATTTATGCGATCCCCCCTTCGGAGCCTGCGCCGGGCAGCGCGCGCACCGCCGCTTTGAAATGCCGGCCGCGTTCCTCATAATTCCCATACATATCCCAGCTTGCGCAGGCAGGGGAAAGCAGCACCGTATCGCCCGGCACGGCGAGTTCTGAGGCGAGGCGCACGGCCTCGTCCATTCCCGAGGCACGCCGGATATCCGCGTAGCCGAGGCGTTTCGCCGTCTCCGCGATCTGTTCCGCGGTAGCGCCGAGCAGCAGCAGCGTCTTCACGCGCCCGCGCCCGGCCTCAAGAAAAGCCGTATAGTCCGCT
>WRFF01000011.1 GCA_009778945.1 Clostridiales bacterium
ATTTTCGTCTGGAGATAGGCCAGATGGCAGTATTCGACCGGGAACTGTTTCAGGACCGCCTCATCCAATACGACCGTTTCATTATTGTTCACAGGATCGATACGGTCCTTGTCCGCCACGGTTTCGCGGTAGTACAATCCCCATCCGCCTTCCCATTTTTGCCACAGGTCAAACTGGCGCGCGTAGCTGGACACGTCGCACAGCACGCCTTCAACCTCCGCGCGCTGCAGGATAATCATCTTGGTCATCGCCTGGCCGCGGTCTCCGTTGGCCTTGATCGCGCTGCCGCCAAGGATATGCATGATATTGAGGCCGTGCTTTAAGCCCTCTTTCGTGATATCGATAAACTGTTCGAACGGCCCTTCGGTCCACGTCGCCTTCATGACGCCATCCGGATGCCATACTTTCCTGAAATCATCCCACAGGAAAGCGTCGCGATATACGACCCATCGTTCGATCCTGTCACGAATTTGGAGAACGTCCATAAAATTGTCATCCATCTTTCTACCTCCAACCTTTCATTTTGAAATACTCTTTGCTCCGCCGATCATACGGTTTTTTCAAAATCATTGTATTCCCGCAGCGGGACATTTGTCAAAAACCGGTCAGGACGGGAAACAAGCAGGTGAGGCTAAAGCGCCGAAGATTTGCGTCATGCCCTCGTCATCTATCCGGCGGTGTGCTATACTTTGGTACAGCATATCTGCAACATTGCAGTAGATTTCACGAAATCAATGTTCGGAAATCTATAATAATGCATGAGGAGTTTCATCAATAGCAGCGAGCCGCAGGCGAGTCTAACTCGAGGCGCGCTTCGCGTATTGTGGCAACTCCATTAAGGAGTGAACGATACATGGCAAAAACATTGGAAAAACAGTGGGAAGACCTGCTCGGAAAACAGACAAAGGCAACGCTTCCGGAGTTTTGGAAGAAATATTGCGACGTCGAGGCGAAGATCTACGCGTTTCTGTTGAAACAGCCGGAACTCGCGTGGAAGGGCGTTTTTTCCGAAATGGCGGACAGCCTGCATATCGATTCCATCTATTTCATGGGTTGGCTCGACGGGATCAACAGCAGCCTCACGCAGGAGCTTGAGCTGGACAGCATCACGAAGGAGAGCGAACTCGATTTAAAGGCCGATCCCGAAAAGCTTTATTTCAATATGCATGCGGCGGACGCCGATCATCTCTATGAGCTGGCCGAATGGGACGACGTGCTTCCTGCCGAACGGCGGGAAGAGATCGCAACGGAGTACCGCCGGTCGCGCACGGTTCACAAGGAAAAACTTCCCGGCCGCAACGACCCGTGTCCCTGCGGCAGCGGAAAGAAATATAAACATTGCTGCGGGGCTTAATTTTTATTCTTTCGCGATAATTTCGATTTCCTGGCCGTTCGCAAGGCCGGCCGCGTTCGCCTCGTCCGTATCGACGTGCATCTCACGCTCGTGCGTCACGCCGGAGCGGATCAGCACATCCTGAAAGATCAGCGGGCGCGTCCCAAAAGTCTGCACGTCCACAAGATCCTTGTCCTTGACGCCTGCTTCCTGCGCCTGTTCCGGATTGAGATGGATATGGCGCAACGCCACGATGACGCCTTCGGAAATATCTATTTCTCCCGCGGGCCCGACAAGTTTCACGCCCGGGGTGCCGGCAAGCACGCCGGATTCGCGCACGGGCGCATCAATGCCGAGCGCACGGGCGTCCGTCATCGCGATCTCGACCTGCGTTTGCGCGCGCAAGGGCCCAATGATGCGTATGCCCTTGAAAGCGCCCTTCGGCCCGATAATATCGACCCGTTCCTCCGCCGCGAACTGGCCCGGCTGTCCGAGCTCCTTATACGGCGTCAGATGCGCGCCTTCGCCGAACAATGTCGCGAGGTCTTTCTCCGACAGATGCAGATGTTTGTTTGAAATACCGATCACCACTTTATAGCCCATGTTTGTGCCTGCCCTTTCTTTCATGAATCCCTTATGCTTACCTTATCTTTTTCGCCATCCGCGCTTTCATGCGTCCGGCTTATCCGGATCCGCCTTTTTGGCGATGGCGAGCAGGATACGCGTGATTATGTAGAAAATAATGAGGACGACAAATACGCCGCCGAGTCCGTAGGCCATTACTTTTAATCCTTGTTCCATCAACAATGCATTCATTTCCGCGTCATGCCCTTTCCGCCACGAATCCTATTATCTCATAATTATTCATCTTTGAAACCTTTTTTCAAAACCCGCTTTTCCGCGGCGTCACGCCATCATAATGACAGGCACGAGCGCAAGCACCATGGCGCCCGCCACAACCGAGCCGAGCTGGCCGGCGACGTTGGCGCTCATCGCCTGCATGAGGATGAAATTTGTCGGATCCTCTTTTTTCGCCATGCGCTGCACGACGCGGCCGGACATAGGAAAGGCCGAAATGCCCGCGGCGCCGATCATCGGGTTGACCTTGCGGTCTTGCGGCAGAAAGAGGTTCAAGAGCTTTGCAAACAGGACTCCGCCCACGGTGTCAAAGATAAAGGCGACCAGCCCCATGCCCATGATCATCAGCGTGCGCCAGTCAAGGAATGCCTCCGCCGTCATCGTCGAGCCGATCGTGATCCCCAGCAGCAGGGTGATGAGGTTTGCGAGCTCGTTCTCCGCGGCTTTTGCGAGACGGTCAAGCACCCCGCAGACGCGGAGAAGGTTTCCGAACATAAGCGCCCCTATCAGCGCGACGCCCATCGGGGCAAGGATGCCGGCCACAAGCGTGATGATGATCGGAAAGAGGATTTCGATAATTTTCGGAATCTTTGTCGTCGTATATTTCATGCGCATCATGCGCTCTTTCTTCGTCGTCAGCAGTTTGATAAACGGCGGCTGGATAAGCGGCACCAGCGACATATACGAATAGGCCGCCACCGAAATCGGGCCGAGATAGTTCGTCGCAAATTTGGATGCGACAAAAATAGACGTGGGGCCGTCCGCCGCGCCGATAATGCCGATGGAAGCGGCCTCCTTCAGGTCGAACTGCCCCGTAGAGAGAGCAAACAGCATCGTGAAGAAGATGCCAAACTGGGCCGCGGCGCCGAAGAAAAGCATAAACGGATTTTGCAGCAGCGGTTTGAAATCAATCATTGCGCCGACGGCGATGAAGATCAGCACCGGGAAGAGTTCCGTCGTAATCCCGGCGTTGTACAGGATTTTCAAAAATCCGTCCGAACCTTCGACGGAAAGCGCCGAAGAAAAGGGGATGTTTACGAGGATCGCGCCGAAGCCGATCGGGAGGAGCAGCATCGGTTCATACCTGAAACGGATTGCGAGGAAAATCAGCACGCCTCCGACGATAAACATGATGACATCCGGAAAAGACAGGTCAAGCACACCCGCGCCGACTTCTTTGAGGATAGACTCCATTCTATGATTCGCCTCCTGTTCGCCTGTGAGGGATAACTCCGGTTATTCGTCCAAAAATTCTTTGCGCTCGCGCCCTTCGCGAAGCAGCCGCGTAAGCCCTTCCTCATCCTCCGCGGCAAGCGCGTCGCGGTAGAGAACGACGCGGTTTATGAGGCCGTCGAGTTCCGAAACGAGCGCGTCCCGGTTGAGGAGGAAGAGTTCCGCCCACATCGTTTCGTTGAGGCGCGCCACGCGCGTCATATCCAGAAAGCTGCCCGCGGAAAATCCCTTGTGCTTCAGCGCCAGCTCGCTTCGGATATAGACGCTCGACAGAATATGCGCCATCTGGGAGGTATAGGCGATCATCTCGTCGTGCTCCTCGGGCGTCGTAAAGACCACGCGCCCGAAACCGATCGCGAGGAAAAACGCTTTCGCGTCGCTGAGGAGATCAATCGGCGTCTCGTCGTCCGGCGTGAGGATCATGGACGCGCCGTCAAAGAGATCATCCTTGGCGTAGCGGAAACCGGAATACTCACGCCCCGCCATTGGATGGCCGCCGATGAAATGCCAGGGCCTGCCCGCCACCGTATCGCGCAGTTCTTCCATAATGAAGCGTTTCACGCCGCCGCAGTCTATGACAAGCGCGCCGTCTTTGAACAGCCCCGCCTTCTCTTTGATCGTTTTAACGATCTGATGCGGGTACAGCGCGACGATCACGAGATCCATGTCCGGCAGTGTTTCATCCGTAAGCCGCCCGTCGATCGCTTCGGTCAGCTCCGCTTTTTTCAAGACTTCTTCGGAACGATTGCTGCCATATACCGTATGCTTCGTATGCAGTTTAATGGCCTTTGCCAAAGAGCCGCCGATCAGGCCGAGCCCGATGATGCCGATTTTCATTCGCCGCCCTCCTCCTCATGCGACGCGAAGGGAAGCAGCGTTTGCACATGCTTCGCGATCCGGTCAAACGCTTCCGGCGTCACGGATTGCGCCCCGTCGCAGAGCGCGTGGATCGGGTCGTTATGCACTTCGATGATCAGGCCGTCGGCGCCGACAGCGGCGGCGGCGGCGGCGAGCGGATCGACCAGCCAGCTTTCGCCGGTTGCGTGGCTTGGGTCTACAATGACGGGCAGATGCGTGAGCCGGTGCAATACCGGGATTGCCGAGATGTCGAGCGTGTTGCGCGTCGCCGTTTCAAAGGTCCGGATGCCGCGTTCGCAGAGGATGACGTCCTCGTTGCCGCCCGCCATGATATATTCCGCGCTCATCAGCAGTTCTTCAAGCGTATTCGCAAGGCCCCGCTTGAGCAAAATCGGCTTACGCAATGTTCCGAGCAGCCGCAGCAACTCGAAGTTTTGCATATTGCGCGCGCCGACCTGAATCATATCCACCTCTTCAAAAAGCGGCAAATGCGCGCCGTCCATGATCTCCGAAACGATCGGAAGCCCTGTTTCCTTCTTGGCTTCCAGCAGGAGTTCGATGCCTTCCGCGTGCAAGCCCTGAAACGCGTACGGAGAGGTGCGCGGCTTGAACGCGCCGCCCCTCAGGATCGTCGCGCCGGAGGCTTTGACCGCTTTTGCCACAGTGATGATCTGCTCGCGCGATTCGACGGAACAGGGCCCTGCGATGATCTGGAAATTGCCGCCGCCGATTTTGACACCGGCCTTCCCCACCTCCACGACCGTATCCCGCGGATGGAATTTCCGGTTCGCGTTTTTATACGGTTCCGTAACGCGCCGCACGTCTTCCACCGCGTCGAGCGAACGGATCAGGTCGATATCCACCTGCGTCGTATCGCCGATCAGCCCGATGATCGTCTGCTGCTTTCCGACCGAGATATGCGTATCAAAGCCCTGGTCCTTGAGCCAGCTCAGCAGGCGCTCAACCTGCGCTTCTTTGGGATTTTGTTTTAATATGACAATCATGACTGCTCCTTCTGATGGGACTCCTTATACAAGGATTTCCGAAATCTATTGTAATTATTATTGTATCAGATCGTCCCCGTCCCGCGCCAAAACGGACGCGATATACGGCAAGTTGCGACAGCGCTGATCGACATCCAGCCCGTAGCCGACGAGGAATTCGCCGGGCACTTCAAAGCCGACGTAATCCGCCTTTATCGCCACACGCCGCCCCGAAGGTTTGTCGAGCATCGTGCAGATTGCAAGGCTGCCTACGTTTTGCGCCGCGAAATATTTTTTCAGATAATCGAGCGTGAGCCCCGAATCCACAATATCTTCGACGATGATGACATCCCGCCCTTCCACGCTCATGTTCAGATCTTTGATGATCTTCACGACGCCGCTCGTATGCGTCGCCGCGCCATAGCTCGAAAGGGACATAAAGTCGACCTGTGTATCGAGCGCGACTGACTTCAGCACCTGCGCCATCCAGAGAACGCTGCCTGTCAAAATACCCACAAACACGACATTCCGGCCCGCGTAATCCTCTGTAATCTGTTCGCCGATCTCCTTCGCGCGCGCTTCGATCTCCGCCTGAGAAAGCAAAATTCTATCAATCGCATACGTCATGATCCTACAATTCCTTCCAATTCACCGAGCAATTCATCAACGCCCGTCCTTTTGAGCGCCGAGACAGGGAGGAGCCTGTCGTCTTTCGCCGCGCCGAGCGCCTCGCGAATACGTTTGAGCTGCCGTGCGCGCTCGTTTGTCCCAACCTTATCCGCCTTCGTGCAGACGATCAGCCCCGAGAGGCGGTAATGCCTCAGATAATCGTAGAGCTGCACATCCTGAACCGAGGGGTCATGCCGGATATCGACAAGCAGCGCCACGCGCCGCAGCGTCTCCCGCGTCTCAAGATAGGACTCGATCATCTTTCCCCATTTCTCCGAGACGGACCTCGCCACGCGCGCGTACCCGTAACCGGGCAGATCGACGATGCGGAAGGCGTCTCCGTTGATCGCATAAAAATTGATCGTCTGGGTTTTGCCGGGGCTGCCGCTGATATAGGCAAGCTTCTTTCGCCCCGTAAGGAGATTGAGCAGCGAGCTCTTGCCGACATTGGAGCGTCCCGCGAACGCGATTTCGGGCGGCCCGGCTTCGGGATACTGGGCGGCGCGCACCGCCATCGCGAGGAGCTCCGCCTGCCCTATCTTCATGAGACGCCCGCCGTCGCCGTCCGCTTTGTCCCGCCGGCCCGCGAAGCGGCGCCGGGTTGGGCCTTCTTCTTTTTCGCCTTCGGCTTTGGTTTCTTTGTCAGAACGTGCGGGATCGCGTCTTTCATATGATCGATCAACACGAATTCCATGACTTTTCGCACCTCGTCGGGAAGCTCCTCCAGATCGCGTCCGTTTTCGCGCGGCAGCAGCACCTTGCGAATTCCCGCGCGGTGCGCCGCAAGCACCTTCTCCCGGATGCCGCCGACCGGCAGCACCTTCCCGAGCAGCGTGATCTCTCCCGTCATCGCGACCGCCTGTCTCGCAGGTATCTTCGTCAGCGTCGAAAGGATTGCGAGGCACATCGTCACGCCCGCGGAGGGGCCGTCTTTCGGCGTCGCGCCCTCCGGGATATGGATATGGATATCGTATTTGTCATAAAAATCGCGCGAAACGCCCACCTGGTCCGCAATGGAACGGATATAGCTGATGCCCGCCCGGGCGCTTTCTTTCATCACGTCGCCAAGCTGTCCCGTCAGGCTGACACTGCCCTTCCCCGCCACCGCAGAAGTCTCGATCGAAAGCGTCGCGCCGCCGACCGCCGTCCATGCGAGCCCCGTCGTCACACCGACCAGGCCCTCATCTTCAATGACGTCATAGTGGAAGACCGGCTTCCCGAGATAAGCCGCGAGGTTCTTTGAGGAAATCTTCACATGTTTCGCGCGCCCCTCCACAATACGCCGCGCCGCCTTGCGGCAGATGCCCGCGACGCGCCGTTCAAGGTTCCGCACACCGGATTCACGCGTATAAAAATTGATGATATCATGCAGCGCGCTCTCCGAGATCCGCAGCGTCTCCTTCGACAGCCCGTGATCCGCAAGCTGTTTTGGAATCAAATGCCGTTCCGCGATTTTCACCTTTTCATGTTCCGTATAACCGGGGACTTCTATGAGCTCCATCCGGTCAAGCAGAGGCCGGGGAATCGTATCCAACGCATTTGCCGTCGTAATAAAGAAAACCTTGGAGAGGTCAAACGGAAATTCCAGATAGTGGTCCGTGAATTCTTTGTTCTGTTCCGGATCGAGCACCTCAAGCAGCGCGGACGCCGGGTCTCCCCGAAAATCGTTTCCGACCTTATCAATCTCGTCAAAGAGAAAGACCGTGTCCATCGTTTTGGCTTCCTTCATCCCGTTGATGATGCGCCCGGGGATCGAACCGATATACGTGCGGCGGTGCCCCCGGATCTCAGCCTCATCGCGCACGCCGCCAAGCGACATGCGGACAAAAGAGCGCCCCATTGCCGTTGCGACAGATTTCGCGATAGAGGTTTTGCCGACGCCCGGCGGGCCGACGAGGCAGAGGATCGGCGCCTTGACATTCGGCGCGAGCTCCATCACGGCGAGGTATTCAAGGATGCGTTCCTTGACGTCTTTGAGCCCGTAATGGTCGTCGTCCAGCTGTTTTTCCGCTGCCTTCAGGTCGATCGATTTCGCGGTATATTGATTCCACGGCAAATCGAAAACCCAGTCGACGTAAGCGCGTATAACCGTCGCCTCGGCGCTTCCGGGCTGCATCCGGGAAAGCCGGTCGATTTCTTTTTGGATCTTTTCATGGATCTTCTTGTCGAGCTTCAGCTCTTTCAGTTTATCGTTCAGGTCTTTTATCTCGCTTACGGCTGAATCGTCTACACCCAATTCCTCCTGAATGGTCTTGAGCTGTTCGCGCAGATAATATTCTTTTTGATTGCGGTTGAGCTTGGTGCGGACTTTCTTCCCCAGCTCTTCCTCGATCTTGAGTATCTCTGTTTCCTTGCGGACGATTTCGTTCAGCATCGTGAGCCGTTCTTCCAAATCAAACAACTCCAGAATGCGCTGCTTGGCTTCTACCTTAATTTCCATATGCGCGGCGATCGAATCCGCCATTCTCCCGGGATGCGGGATGGATTCGACCACGGAGAGCGCTTCATCGGGAACGTTCGAGCTGGTTGCAACGTATTCTCCGAAGCTGTCAAGCAAAATCCGGGAAAGCGCTTCGAGCGGCGGCGGCGTTTCTTCCCATTCTTCTTCCAGAATTTCCGCAATCAGAGCCTCGATACACGGAACTTCCGCCATCGACTCAAGAATCTCTCCCCGGGTCAGCCCTTCCACGAGAACGCGTACCGAATCGCCCGGAAGCTTCAGCATCTGCTTGATCCGCGCAATAGTCCCGACCGTAAAATAATCTTCGGCGGTCGGGAGGTCCGTCTCCGCGTTTTTCTGCGTCACGAGAAAAATGTTTTGGTTTCCCAACATAGCCTTTTCGAGCGCGTTGACGGATTTTTCCCGCCCTACGTCGAAATGAAAAACCATGCCGGGAAACGCCGTCAGGCCGCGCAACGGTATGACGGGCATCATCTGACGCTCGCCCTCATACCAATACAGTCCGCTCTTCGGTTCCCGCTCTTCCATCTGTTCCCTGCTGTGATTTAATGACGCCGGTCAGGATACGCTTTGTTCTTTGAGCGCACCCGCGGGCCTGCGTCCTTTTTTATCCGTCAATACCAGTGTCGGGGCCGCGTCTTCTTTATCGACCGCAGCTTCCGTGACCACCACTTTGCGGATATCGGGACGCGACGGGATATCAAACATGACGTCCGTCATCGTATGCTCAAAAATACTGCGCAGGCCGCGCGCGCCGGTTTTGCGCACAATAGCTTTTTCCGCGATCTTCCGAATTGCCGCGTCCTCGATCTCCAACTCGACGCCGTCAAGTTTGAAGAGTTTCTTGTACTGTTTGAGCAGCGAGTTTTTTGGCTCCGTAATGATCTGCACGAGCGCTTCCACATCCAGTTCCTGCAGCGTACACATGACCGGAAGGCGCCCGATAAATTCTGGGATCAGCCCGTATTTGAGCAGATCTTCCGACTGGAGTTTGTGCAGCATATCCTGCGTCTCCGCCTTGCTTAATTTGACTTCGCTGTTGAAACCGATCGTCTTTTCCCCGATACGGCGCTGGATGATCTTGTCCAATCCGTCGAACGCGCCGCCGCAGATAAAGAGGACGTTCGTCGTATCGAAGGGGATAAAATCCTGATGCGGGTGCTTGCGTCCGCCCTGCGGCGGCACATTGGCCACCGTCCCCTCGATGATCTTGAGCAGCGCCTGCTGCACGCCCTCCCCCGACACATCGCGCGTGATCGAAACGTTGTCCCCTTTGCGCGCGATCTTATCAATCTCATCCACGTAAATGATGCCTTTTTGCGCTTTCGCGATATCGCCGTCCGCCGCCTGGATCAGCTTCAGCAGGATATTTTCCACATCCTCGCCGACATAGCCCGCCTCCGTCAGCGCCGTCGCGTCCGCGATCGCAAACGGCACGTTGAAAATTTTCGCAAGCGTCTGCGCAAGCAGCGTCTTTCCTGAACCGGTCGGCCCAATCATGACGATATTGCTTTTTTGTATCTCAACGCCGTCCGTGTCGTACGCGCCCGAATAATTGATGCGTTTATAGTGATTGTAAACGGCGACCGAAAGAATTTTCTTCGCCTCTTCCTGCCCGATCACATAATCGGACAGCGCGTCCATGATCTCCTGCGGTTTGGGCACATAGAGCCGCCCGTCCGCGCTGCCGCCGTACAGCGGCGTCTCGCGCGCGAACTGCTCTTCCTCTTCACGCAGGATATCCATGCAGAGTTCGATGCAGTCGTTGCAGATATAGACGCTCGGCCCCGCGATCAAGCGCTTCACCTCGTCCTGTGTCTTTCCGCAGAACGAGCATCTCAATTGTTTCCGATCTTCGTATTGACTCATAGTTCCCTCGTTATTTCGTTTTCTCCTCATCAGCCGACGTATGGTGCTCGAGCACCTTATCGATCAGGCCGTATTCCATAGCGTCGCCCGCTGTCATAAAATTATCGCGATCCGTATCGACGGCGATGCGCTCGTAAGGCTGGCCCGTCCGCTCCGCCATGATGCGGTTGAGCTTTTCGCGCGTCTTGACGATATGATCGGCATGGATGCGGATATCTTCCGCCTGCCCCTGCACGCCGCCAAGCGGCTGATGGATCATGATCTCCGCGTTGGGCAGCGCGTACCGCTTACCTTTCGCGCCCGCCGTAAGCAGAAAAGCGCCCATCGACGCCGCCATACCGATGCAGATCGTGCTCACGTCGGAACGGATATACTGCATCGTATCGTAGATTGCCAGTCCCGCCGTCACGCTGCCGCCCGGACTGTTGATATACATATTGATATCTTTCTCGCTGTCCTCGGCCTCGAGGAAGAGAAGCTGCGCGACAATCAGGCCCGCGACCGTTTCGTCGATCTGTTCGCCGAGCAGCACTATGCGGTCCTTCAGGAGCCGCGAATAAATATCATAGGACCGTTCGCCGTGGCCGGTCTGCTCAATGACATAGGGTATGGTAAGTGGCATGGTCTCTCCTCCGTTCGTCTATTCGGCACTGTCCCCGGCCGCCGGCGTTTCCGGTTCCGTTGTGACCGCATTCTCATAAATATAATCGACGGCTTTCTTGCTCTTGATATCGTCTCTCAGCAGTTTGAGCTGAAAATCTCCGAGGACATCACGCAGTTTATCCGCCTCCATGCTGTACATTTCCGCCATCTTGGAGAGTTCCGCTTCCACCTCCTCATCAGTCGCGTCAAAACTTTCCTGCCGTACGATACCGCCTACGAGCAGGCGCATCTTCACGCGCTTATAAGCGTCCTCCTTCATGCGTTCGCGCAGCTCGTTCGGCGCCTGGCCCGTCAGCTCAAAAAACTGTTTGAGCTTGAATCCCTGCGATTCGACGTTACGCTCAAATTCCTTCAGCATATCCTGAAGCGTATCCTCCACCATCACTTCCGGCACGTCAATGTCGTTCGCCTCGAAAATCTTTTCGAGAATGGCGTCCTTCATCTCGCCTTCGGCACGGTCCCTTGCCTGCTCCTCAAGACTCCTTTTGATATCTGCGCGCAATTCGTCCAATGTGTCGAACTCGCTGATATCCTGTGCAAATTCATCGTTCAACTCAGGGCGTTCCTCGACTTTGACTTCGTTGATCTTCACATGAAAGACCGCCTCCTTGCCGGAAAGCTCTTCGGAATGGTATTCCTCGGGGAAGGTGACGGTCACGTCCATCTCCTCGCCGGCTTTCTTTCCGATCAGTTGTTCTTCAAACCCTTCGATAAAAGTACCGGACCCGATCGTAAGGTTGTACCCTTGATCCGTCCCGCCTTCAAACGCGGTCCCGTCGACAGAACCCGCATAATCGATATTCGCCATATCACCGTCTTCGACCGCCTTGTCCGTGACGACAAAGCGGGCGCCGCGGCTGACGGCTCCCTGCAGCTGCTGCTCAACGTCATCATCCGCGACCGTATAGCTCACCGCGGCGACGTTCACGCCTTCATAATCTTTCACCTCTACCTCAGGCGTCATCGGAACTGAGAATGTCACCGTAAAGCCTTCGCCGTGTTTCAGTTCGGGAATATCGGCCTGCGGGCGGTCGATCGGCTCGATTTCAAGTTCCATAAGCGCTTTGGGGTACTCCGTCTGCAGCAGTTCCTCCAGCGCGTCCTCGTCAAAAACCGTTTCGCCGTAATGCTGCTCAATGATCTTGCGGGGCGCTTTGCCCGGCCGAAAACCGTCGATTTTAAACGATCCTTTGTTCTTTTTATATGCCTCGATCAGCGCGTTTTCAAACTCTTCCGCTTCGAACGCGACCTCGAACTTCGCGACGCCGGCTTCCTTCTCGATCAAACTTGCCTTCATAACTGCCGTTTCCCTTTCTGTTATTCTTGTCCCGGATAATTTCACAAATCCAAAACTGCGTGCCGGCCCGTCTGCCTGCCCTGAATTTATTATTTTATCATTTTTGAAGCGATTTCGCTATTGCGTAATATGTTTCAAATAATTTAAAACCGTGTGATCCCGCTGTACACCAAGCCGTGCACGCTGTCAATCGTCACAGTGGTGCCGCTCTTCAGGATATCCGTCGCGGCGCAAGCCGAAGTGATCACCGGGATTTCCAGCGTCAGCCCTACGATCCCCGCGTGCGATGTAAGCCCTGCATCCTCCGTAATGATGCCCCGGGTTCTTTTCAGCACCGCGAGAATTTTGTTTGTCGTATAGGGTATCACGAGAATATCGCCGTCTTTGAAATTCTTCAGGGCTTCCTCTTCGTTTTTACAGACACACAGGTTCCCGTGGCATTCGGCGGAAACGCCGTTTCCTTTGCCGCATACCAGCACATCGCCCACAATCACAACTTTCAGGATATTGGTCGAGCCGCTTATGCCGACAGGGACTCCCGCCGCAAGGACAACAAGCTCCCCATTCTTCACAATCCCGGTATCGACAGCGCATTTCACGGCGTTTTCCATCAAATCGTCGGTGATTTCCGTCCTTTCCGTCATAGCCGGCGTGACGCCCCAGGAGAGGTTTAATTGACGATAAGTCTGTTCATCGGGCGTACAGCCGATAATGGGACAGCCCGGCCGGAATTTGGAAATCATGCGTGCGGTATTTCCGCTCTCTGTGACAGTGATGATGGCCGCCGCGGAAAGGTCGTGGGCGGTTGTGACGGTCGCGTGGGAAATCGCATCGGTGATATTTTGGTTGGCGGCGGCATTGTTTCCGAAACTTGTGGCGTAATTGATATCGGCCTCGGTGCGGCGCACGATGCGGGACATTGTATCCACCACGAGGGCCGGATAGGCGCCGATGGTGGTTTCCCCGGACAGCATGACGGCGGAAGTGCCGTCGTAAACCGCGTTTGCCACATCGGTAATCTCCGCGCGCGTCGGCCTGGGGTTTTCTATCATGGATTCGAGCATCTGGGTCGCGGTGATCACCATATGCCCGGATTCATAGGTCTTTTTGATCAGCATCTTTTGTATATGCGGCAGTTCCTCAAACGGTATTTCCACCCCCATATCGCCGCGGGCAACCATGACGCCGTCCGTAACGCGCAGGATTTCGTCGATATTGTCCACACCCTGGCGGTTTTCTATCTTTGCGATGATTTTTATGTTGTGCCCGCCGTTTTGTTCAAGAATCCGCCGTATATCGAGCACATCATTCGCCGTGCGTACAAACGACGCGGCGACAAAGTCTATCCCTTTTGAAATTCCGAATTCAAGGTCCGATTTATCTTTATCGGAGACGTACGGCATGGAAAGCGGGGCATCCGGGAGGTTGACGGATTTGCGGTCTTTCAGCAGCTCCCCGTGCACGACCGTACAAACGACATCGTGCCCTTCCACATGCTCTACGCGGAGTTCGGCATTTCCGTCGTCGATCAATATGCGCATACCAGGTTTTACATCGGTCAGAATGTCCGCGTAGGAAACGGAGACGCGGGCATTGTCGCCTTCCACATCATCGGTGGTCAAAATGAAAGTCTGCCCGGTTTCGATTTTCGCGCTGCCGTTCGTGAATTTTTTCAGGCGTATCTCGGGGCCGCTGGTATCCAGTATGATGGCGAGCGGTATATTCCGTTCGCTGCGCACGCGTTTGATCTGCTCGATGCGCCGGCCGTGCTCCTCATGGTCCCCATGGGAAAAATTGAGCCTGGCAATATCCATACCTGCGTCAATCATATCGCACAGCACGCTGTCGTTATCCGTAGCAGGGCCGAGCGTGCATACGATTTTTGTCTTCTTCACTTGATTGGATGCGTCCATTTGCATTCCTTCTCCTGTCTCTTCACTGTCATTATACACTTAAATAGAAGCGCCGCGCCGACACCGGCACGCAAACGCGCCGCGTTCCGGTATCGGCGCGGCGCTCTTATTTATTGATATATTGGAAAGCTCTGCGGTCTCTCAACCGAACGGATTGAACCCGCCTCCGGCGCCGCCGTTGCCGCCGGTGCCGCCGTTACTTCCATAGCCGCCGTTACCGCCATAGCCGCCGCCTTGCCCCGGAATAATGGATTGTCCGTTTCCGTTCTGGTTGTTCTGTCCGCTGCCGTTTTGATCCTGACTGCTCTGCGGCGGGTTCTGGAAAGGATTTTGATCCTGCTGGATTTTTTCCATATCGGACTGTGAAATAAGTTTCAAATCCGCCGTTGCGGCCGCACCGTCGCGGTTGTACTCGACTTTGATGACATCGCCGGCGTTATAGGCGAGCAACGCGCGCACAAGGTCCGCGCTGTTTGAGATCTTCGTGCTGTCGACGGCTGTTATCACATCTTTGACCTTCAGGCCCGCCTGATCAGCCGGCGAACCGGAACTGACATCGGTGATGACAGCGCCGCTTGCCGCTTTGATCTCGACATTCGGATAATTCTGTTTGATTGTGCTTACATCCGCCGCGCTGATACCCATATAGACGCGTTCAAAACTGCCTGTCTTGATAACTTTGTCGATAACCGGGATTGCGTTGTTGATCGGAATCGCAAAACCCATACCTTCTGCGCTTGCCTTGGCCGTATTGATGCCGACGACCTGCCCCTGGCTGTTGAGCAGCGGGCCGCCGCTGTTTCCGGGATTGATTGACGCGTCCACCTGAATCAACCCGTCCATCTGCACCACATTGCCGGAGTCATCCTGCACCTGGATCGTGCGGTCCAAGCCGCTCACGACGCCCTGTGTGATGCTTCCGTTGAACTCAAGGCCGAGCGGGTTGCCGATTGCGGCGATATACTGGCCGATCTGTACTTTGCTCGAATCGCCGATCTCCACCGGGACAAGCCCTTTGGCCGTGATCTTCACAATCGCCAAATCGAGGCTTTTGTCGTTCCAGATCACCTTGCCGTCCACTTCGTCGCCGGTATTGAGCAGCACTTTGACGCTCTGCACCGAACCGTCCAAAACGACATGGGAATTGGTCAGGATATATCCGTTTTTATCGATAATCATACCCGTTCCGACACCGGTAACCTGCTGGTTTTGTGATCCGAACAGAAAATCGTTGGTCTGGACGGTCCCGGTCGTCGTAATCCCGACAACCGAAGCGAGCACCTTCTTTGCGACCGCCTCCGTCGTCGTGACATCACCGGAAGGGGTGATCGTGACGGACGCGTTTGTACCGCCGGAAGCGGCGTTATTTCCCGCAATCTGTGCGCCCAGCATCCCGCCGACCAATCCGCAGGCCAAGCAGGCTATGACCACGATGACGATAAAAATCGCCCATATCTTTCCGGGAAGCCGTATAGCGGCGGCTCCGCCGCCACCCGCGCCCTGCCCGGCGAAGATCTTTCTTTCTTTCTTTTGTTTGGGCTGAGACGCCTGCGCAGCCGCTTGGAACGGGTTTGCCGTCGACGCAGCCGCTTGGGATGCGGGATTTGGGGCGGCTCCGCCACCCGGCTTGCCATCTGCGGACGGCGCAGCCGTATAGCCCGGCTGGGGCTGCCCATAGGGCGATTGTCCATAAACAGGCTGCGTATAGTTCGGCTGCGTATATGGCCTGTCCTGCGGCGGGATATTTGACAGATCCTGCGGCGGAACGCTTTGCGGAGGCTGGGGATTCGCCTCCTGAGGCGGCTGAATATACATACTCACCGGAACAGCGTCCTGTGGCGTACTGTCCGCTTGGAATGAGACGTCGCTCTCCGCAGCGGCCTGCTGCGGCAGCGCGTCGAACGGATGCGCCTGGCCTGCGGGTTGTTCACCTTCGGCGAATGGCGATGCGAATCCCTCTGTGTTTATATTTTGATTTTCCTGGTCGAACATTTCGGAAACCTCCTGCTATCGTATTTTTGGATATCATCCGGACGACATGGGATATCGTCCGGACTTTCATGTGAGTAGCATAACGGTTTCCGCTAAAATGAACCCGAAAATCAACGAGGCCCTGTTTTCAGCCTTCCGCAAGCTTTTTGTAACCCGCGTAGCGTTCTTTCGCATTCTCCTCGGCGGCCGCAAACAGGGATTCGGCGATATCCGGAAATTCCTTTGCAAGCGACGAGTAGCGGGTTTGCGCGAGAATGAAATCGCGGAAATTTCCCGTCGGTTCTTTGCTGTCGAGCGTGAAGGGATTTTTCCCTTCCTCCTTCAGCGTCGGATTGAAGCGATAGAGCTGCCAGTATCCGCAGTCTACGGCTTCCTTCGTGTTTTCCTGCGTATGGCCCATGCCCTGCTTGATCCCATGGTTGATGCAGGGCGCGTAACAGATGATGAGCGAAGGCCCGTCATAAGCCTCCGCTTCCCGCACAGCCTTCAGGAATTGATTTTTGTCCGCGCCCATGCCTACCTGGGCCACATAGACGTAGCCATAGGAAATCGCCATCATGCCGAGATCCTTTTTCTTGATGCGCTTGCCCGACGCGGCAAATTTCGCGATCGCCGCTTCCGGCGTCGCCTTGCTCGCCTGTCCGCCCGTATTGGAGTAGACTTCCGTGTCGTAAACGAGAACATTCAGGTTTTCGCCGGATGCGAGCACATGGTCGAGGCCGCCGTAACCGATATCGTAGGCCCATCCGTCCCCGCCGATCGCCCAGGTGCTCTTTCTCATGAGGAAATCGCGGTTTTCATAGATCTCAAGGCAAAGAGAGCAGGCCGGACAGGGGCAATATTTGGCGCCCTCCGCCTTCATGGCTTTCATCTGCGCGAGCATCTCCGCACCGTCCGCGCCGAGGCTTTCGCAATAGGCGATCGTGTCATCGATCAAGGCGACACCCCAGGCTGCTGTCTCCGCAAAGGCGTCCGCGGCAGCCCTGCCCTCCGCGCCGCTGTCATGACGAATGTCAAGCCAGCGCTGCGCCGCGTCTTTCACCTTCTGGTTTGTATGGTCGATAGCGATCAGCGCCTTCGCTTTTTCCGCAAGCGACTCCTGTATCTCGCGCGCCGCGACAGCCATGCCGAGCGCGTATTCCGCGTTGTCCTCAAACAGGGAATTGCCCCAGGAAGGCCCGCGCCCGTTCGCGTCGGTCGTGAACGGGAACGACGGCGCCGAGGCGCCCCAGATGGAGGAACATCCCGTCGCGTTTGCGATCATCATATGGTCGCCGTAGAGCTGGGTGATCACCTTCAGATAAGGCGTCTCCCCGCAGCCCGCGCACGCGCCCGAAAACTCAAGATAGGGTTTCACGAACTGGCTGCCTTTGACCGTATTGCGGTCCATCAGGCTGTCGCGGACTTCAAGCCCCATCGCATAATCCCAATTGGCCTCATCCGCCGGATCCCAGCCCGCGACGCTCATGACGAGCGCCTTTTCCTTTGCGGGGCAGACATTTGCGCAGTTGCCGCAGCCCATGCAGTCGAGCGGGCTCACCTGTATCCGGTAGGCGTAATCTTCAAAACCTTTGCCGTTCGCCGGGATCGTCTCAAACGAAGCGGGGGCCGCCGCGCGTTCCGCTTCCGTCACAAGGATCGGCCGGATGCTCGCGTGCGGGCAGACAAACGCGCACTGGTTGCACTGGATGCAGTTTTCCGGCTTCCAGGACGGGATCTGAATCGCAACACCGCGTTTTTCGTACTGAGAAGTCCCCGTGGGGAAGGCTCCGTTCTCGCGGCCGACAAAGCAACTGACCGGCAGTGAATCGCCTTCCTGCGCGTTTACGGGAACAAGCACATCCGTGATAAAGGCGGGCGCCTCCTTCACGGTTTGCGCCGCGTCCGCCGCCGTCGCCCAGCTTTCGGGAATTTCAATTTTCCCAAACCCATTCACGCCGCCGTCCACCGCCGCGTAATTCATATCGAGAATATCCTGCCCTTTCTTGCCGTACGTTTTGTCGATACCCTCTTTCAGGTATTTCACCGCGTCGTCGATCGGGATCACCTTGGTAAGCGCGAAGAATGCCGCCTGCATCACCATATTGATGCGGTTTCCCAGCCCAATCTCGCGCGCAATCTTATATCCGTCCATGATATAAAACCGTACGTGTTTCGCCGCGAGCGCGCGCTTCACGGAAGCCGGCAGATTGGCTTCGAGTTCGTCCGCACTCCAAATGGTATTGAGCATGAAGATACCGCCGTCCTTCAGGTCTTTCAGCATATCGTATTGACGGAGATAAGCCTGGTTGTGGCAGGCCACATAATCCGCGCGCGTGATCAAATACGTCGATTTGATCGGGCGCTTGCCAAAGCGCAGATGCGAGATTGTCACGCCGCCGGATTTCTTGGAATCGTAGGCGAAATATCCCTGTGCGTACAGTTCCGTGTGGTCGCCGATGATCTTGATCGCCGTCTTGTTGGCGCCGACCGTCCCG
>WRFF01000012.1 GCA_009778945.1 Clostridiales bacterium
TCGCCGTCAGGATCAGCCCTGACTTTCCGGCTAAAAAGCCGGAATAAGCGAAGCCGCTAAATAATGTGCCATCATTTTGCCATCAGAGGCAAATTTTATGGCTTATAAGCGTTGAAGTTTCAATGGATTACTGTATTTTCCCGTCTACTCCCACTCTATCGTCCCTGGTGGTTTCGATGTGAGGTCGTAAAGCACGCGGTTGACGCCGTCGACTTCATTGACGATGCGGTTCGCGATGCGCTCAAGGATGTCATAGGGCAGGCGGGCCCAGTCGCTCGTCATGCCGTCCACCGAGGTGACTGCGCGCACGCCCACTGCGTAGTCATAGGTGCGGGCGTCGCCCATGACGCCGACGCTGTGAATATTCGGCAGCACCGTGAAGTACTGCCAGACCGCGAGCTCCTCGCGCGAGTTGTTGTATCCAGCCTTTTCGTTATCACTGCGGCCGTCCTGTTTATCATTAGCACGGCCATCCTCATTGTTCTCACTGCGTCCATCGCTTTCGCTGTAAGAAGCGCTGTAATTCCGCTTCCCGGTTTTCGTAAACAGAGCCTCGTTATATGCGTCTATCTCCTCGCGCAGGATCGCGTCGGACTCGCGGATGATCCCCAGCTTCTCCTCCGTAACCGTGCCGAGGCAGCGGATAGCCAGGCCCGGGCCCGGAAACGGCTGGCGCCATACGAGTTCGGGCGCAAGGCCGAGCTCTTCACCGACAGCGCGCACCTCGTCTTTAAACAGAAGCCGCAACGGTTCGAGCAGATGCATTTTCATATCTTCGGGCAGACCGCCGACATTGTGATGTGATTTGATGACGGCCGCTCCGCCGCCGCCGCCGCCGCTCTCCACAACGTCCGGGTAGATCGTACCCTGCAGCAGGAAGTCGATGCCGCCCTCCGCCTCGGAAAGCCGGCGCGCCTCTTCCTCAAAGACCGCGATGAATTCGCCGCCGATGATCTTGCGTTTCTGCTCCGGCTCCTCCACGCCCGCGAGTTTCGTCAGGAAACGCTCCGCCGCGTCCACGCGGCGGATCTTCAAATTCAGGCGCCGCCCGTAAACCTCCATCACCTGATCGGCCTCGTCTTTGCGCAACAGCCCGTGATCGACAAAGAAACAGGTCAGATTGTCCCCGATAGCCCGATGCGTCAGCACCGCCGCCACCGACGAATCCACCCCGCCGGACAGCGCGCACAGAACCTTCCGATCGCCAACCGTCCGCCGAATCTCCTCGACCTTTTCGCGCACAAATGACTCCATTGTCCAATCGCCCCGGCAACCGCAAACCTTGTACAGGAAATTCTCGAGCAGCTTTTGGCCGAACGGCGTATGCTGCACTTCCGGATGGAACTGCACTCCGTACAGGCCGCGCGCGGCATCTTCCATCGATCCCGTCGGGCAATGTTCCGTCGCCGACGTTACCGCGAACCCGTCCGGCGCCTGCTCGATATAGTCCGTATGGCTCATCCAGCACTGCTGCTCATCCCCGATGCCCTCGAATAATAAACTTTGTGCGGCAACATTATGGTGCAGGTGAAGCGCGACGCGCCCGTATTCCTTGAAATCCGGCGAGACAACATGTCCGCCGAGCGCCTGCGCCATCAGCTGCGCGCCGTAACAGATGCCGAGGGTCGGAATGCCTGCCTCATAAAATTCCGGCGGGAGCGACGGCGCGTCTTCCGCATAGACGCTTGAAGGGCCGCCCGTAAAGACGATGCCCCTGGGCCGGATTCCGGCCACATCGCCGGCGCCGTTTTTGAGCCGCTCCATAACGCGGAAATACGGCACGACCTCCGCAAAGACATGTGCCTCTCGTACCCGGCGCGCAATAAGCTGGTTGTACTGGCCGCCGAAATCAACGACCCAAATCACTTCGTTTTTCATTTTCCGTCCTTCATCGTCTGTTTTCAGAATCCCATTGTGGCCCGCGTTCTAAAAATTAGAATAAATCCTAAGGATATTATATACGGAAACCGGCGCGTCCATTGGGGGGAATGGGGAAACGCGCCGGTATAAAGGTTAATCGCTGTCCGGTTCCCACCTGAGGGGAAATGAAATGGCAGGTCCGATCAGCGAAATAAGCTGTTATTTGCTTATGAAACAGTTAAAATAATTCCAGATCTTCATCCCGGGACGCTTGTCCATCACAGTCTTTCAAAATATCACTCCCAATATATAATATACAACTTGATTATACCAAAAAATACAGAGTGAAAACATATTATTTTGAAAATTAACTAAATATTAAATTTTAAATTTTATTAAATTTGACCGAAGCCTGCGCGGCTGTTTGTGTCGGTTTCCATGAGAGAGGGGAAACTGGCAGGCCTCGGTCAATGAGAGAAATCGTTATTTGCTGTAAACCTCCTTATCGTTGTCCCAGTCGTCGGCGTCACGTTTGCGCACATTGTACAGCGCAGTCAGCACAAGACAGACGACAAACAGAATTGCAATAATAACCGTATGGCTATTAATCCAGACCATATTGTTGAGCGGCCAGTCGAGGACCAGCCAGACAACGAATGTCGCAATCCCGATGATTGCCGCAAGCAGACGCGGGATACGCCCTCGTTTCGCGCGTTCGCTTAGTTCAGCTTCCGCATCGTCTGTCAGCAGGCCGTAACCCTCCAGCTCGTCGCGTTCCGCGTTATAACGGCGCTTGCGCATCGGCATGAAGACCAGGAGGAGCAGCGCAATCAGCACGCCGGCTACCGACAGCATCAGTGAAAAGAGCGACCATTCATTCCCGGGCGTAAACGGCGGGACGGTTGGGCTGATCGTCGTCGGTTCCGGTATCGGCGCCGCCTGAGGCGTGGGCACCGGGGCGATTGGCGTGACAGTTGTCGTCGTAGCGGGAACTACCGGCGTTGTTGCCGTCGGCGTTGTAGTCGTCGGCGTTGGCGTCACCGGAGATACCGGCGGCGGCGGCGTAGGCGGACCGGCCCAATAGGGGATCCATTTCGCCGTTACCGTCAGATCGCTTATGATCCTGCCAAACCCCTTGTCCCAGCCGGTGAACACATAGCCCGATCTTGTGGGGTTGTTTGGCGCGGTCGCCGCGCCGCCATCCTTTACCCGCTCTGTCTTCAGCGTGTGCCCAATACCGTCCACAAAAGTTACGGTCCATTGCTTTGTCGTTATCGCAAGTTTGAAATGCGCTGTTTCGGTTACGTTGTTCGCCGGCATCGTAAAGGTCGCGTTTGAAGCGTTGCCAAGCGTAACGCTGCCACTGGCGTCCGCGTTTATTTCCCAGGAATCGAAAGTGTAGCCGTTTTCCGGCACAGCTGTCAGCTGCACAGTGTCGCCTGCCGCCGCCAATGTTTCGTTCGCGGAAGCAGAGCCGTGGCCGTCGTTGTTCACCGTAACTTTGTAGACTCTCCCACCGAGGGCATAGTTGATATCATAGTTGGAAAAAGCTGTCCCGAGAGTCGTGGACAGGCTGGTTGCCGACGGATCAATAAGATTTTCAGATGTCCATATCCAATCCGCTGCATCCGGCTTAACCATGTACTGCGCGGTGTTCCCGCTGAATGAGACGGTTTGACCGGAAGTTACGGACAGTCTTGTATCGCTATAGCTGCTTGTGTCTACCGTGTATATGCCGCCGCCGTCCAGACCCGCCGTATTGTCCGAGATCGTTCCGGCCATGGCGAAGGCGCCGTAGCCATTATATACGCCGCCGCCGGAACTGCTGGTAGCCGTATTGCCGGTGATAGCGGCATCTTTGTCACTCATTGTGAACGTTCCAAAAAGATTGTATACGCCGCCGCCGCCGATAACCGCGCCGGTACCGTCGGCATATCCGGTAGCCGTATTCCCGGTAATAGCGGATTGGTCATTCATCGTGAATGTATCCCAATTATATACACCGCCGCCTTGGCTGGCTTTATTGCCGGTGATGACGGCTTTGCCGTTCATTGCGAACGTCCCATAGGTTTGGTTCCATACGCCGCCTCCTCCGCTATAGGGGGAAGAGGCAGTATTGCCGGAGATGACGGCTTCGTCGTTCATCGTAAACACCGAACTCTTAGAATTGTTGTAACCGCGGTAGCTGTTTCCCACGCCCCCGCCGCTGTTGGCCGTATTGCCTATGATGGCGGCATTGCCGTTCATCGTAACTATCCCATCGTTGCATACGCCGCCGCCGGCATTCACAGCAGTATTGTCCAAAATCTTCCCGAACAGAATGCAGGTTCCCGCGTTATATACACCGCCGCCGCCGCCCTGGCCGCATTTAGACGTATTGTTGGAAATGGTTCCATCTGCATACATCGTAAACGTCGCCCGGTTATATACGCCGCCGCCGCCGCCCGCAACAGTCCCGCCGTATGACCTGACGGCTTCGTTATTGTAGGAGATGGTTCCGCTGTTCATCGTAAATGTTCCGTTGTTAAAGACACCGCCGCCGCCCATGCCGTATTGGTTGAGAACAGCCGTACAGGTAACCGTATTGTGGGAGATATCGGCTGTGTCGTTCATCGTGAATGTTCCGTTGTTGAGGACGCCGCCGCCGCCGGAATTGCCGGTCGACGTGTTGCCTGAAATACCGGCGTTGCTGTTCATCGTGAACGCTCCGCTGTTCCATACGCCGCCGCCGTTGCCGGCAGCCGTATTGTCCGAAACCGCCGCGTTGCCGTTCATTGTGAACGTCCCGGTATTGTATACGCCGCCACCGTTGCCGTTCACAGCCGAATTTCCCGAAAGGGTTCCGTCCGCCATCGTAACAGTATCGGTATTGTATACGCCGCCGCCGCCTGTAGCCGTATTGTCGGTGATAATCGCGTTATTCAACATGAGAGTGGCAGGGGCGTCGGCTGTTACAGACAATTTGGAGGTATTGTAGATCCCGCCGCCGTCCGCCGCTTCGTTACCAGAAACTGTTCCGCTGTTTATGGTGAAAAAAGCTTGTTTAATCAATGACGGCCAATATGCGGGGGGCAAATTAGAGCCGTCAAGGTTATAAGTCACATTATATATGCCGCCGCCGCCCGCAGTTGTGGTGTTATCGGAGATGGACCCGTCGTTCATGACGATAGTCCCTCCGAGATTGAATATGCCGCCGCCGCCATATCCCGGATCGGCGCCTGCAGCGTTGGCCGTATTCTCCGAAACTGTCCCGCCTTCTATCGTAACATAGCCCATGGAATTATATATGCCGCCGCCGCTCCCATCGGCTGTATTTTTTAAAACAGTTCCGCTTGCGGTGAGATTTCCCGTATTGTACACTCCGCCGCCGCTGCTGTCGGCGGTATTGTCCGAAACCGCCGCAGTGTCGTCCATTGTGAAAGTCCCGGCGTTGTATACGCCGCCGCCGTTTGTAGCCGTGTTGCCGGAAATACCGGAATTGCCATTCATCGTGAACGCTCCGCTGTTCCATACGCCGCCGCCGTCGCCGGTAGCCGTATTGCCTGAAATCGTCCCGGTAAAGGTGCAGATCCCTGAATAGTTATACATGCCGCCGCCGTTGGTAGCCGTATTATTGGTGATGGTTCCGGCTATAGTGCAAGTTGTCCCTGACACATTATATACACCGCCGCCGTTATTTGGCGCCGTATTGCCGGTGATGGCAGTGCCGTCATTCATGGTAAAAGCGCCATAGGAATTGTACACGCCGCCGCCGTCGCCATAACCGGAAGTTGCTGTATTCGCCGTATTGTCGGTAATACTTCCGGTATTCAGGGCGAGGGTGCCATAAGAATTGTACACGCCGCCGCCATAGCCATAGCTGTTATCGACCGTAGTTACTGCATTTTTGGAAATTTCTCCATTATTTATTATAAAAGTGCCGTAAGAATTGTACACGCCGCCGCCATAACCGACGGTGCTGTTTGCGGTCGTATCTACTGTATTGCCGGAAACCGTTCCGCCGCCTAACGTGAATGTGCCCGTATTGTAGATGCCGCCGCCATAGCTTGAGAGTAAGGAAAGGTTGTGGGGCGGAGCCTTCGCCGTATTTCCCGTAATCGTTCCGGTCTGCATGGTGAAGGTGCTTGTATTGTACACGCCGCCGCCGTTGGAAGCTGTATTGCCGGAGATGGTCCCGTCGTTCATGGTAAACGTGTTTGACGCGTTATATACGCCGCCGCCGCTGGAAGCCGTATTGCCGGAGATGACGCCGCCGTTCATGACCGCGTTCGACGCGTTATATACACCGCCGCCGGTACCGGAAGCCGTGTTGCCGGAAATCGTCCCGGTTATTGTGACGGTACCCCCCTGATTATATACACCGCCGCCGCCCGCGGTGCCAGCCGTATTGTTGGAAACTGTCCCGGCTATCGTGACAGTACCCCCTTGATTATATACGCCGCCGCCGCCGGTATAACCGATCGTCGTATTGCCGGTGATGGTTCCGCCTTCCATGTTGAAAGTAGCGGTAGTTCCGCTGACGCAAACGCTGTTGCATACGCCGGCGCCGCCGGTGCCGCTGTTCCCGGAAATTTCTCCGCCTTTCATAGTGAACACAGCGGAAACCATTCCGACATTATCCGAACTGTTGAATACGCCTCCGCCGCAGTAACTGCCACCGGAAGCCTTGTTGCCGGAAATCGTCCCGGCGTTCATGGTGAACGTACCTCCGATGTTTGCTACGCCGCCACCGGCAGTATTTTGACTTGTCGCAGTATTGCCGGTAATCGTTCCGTCGTTCATCGTGAATGTGGCGCCATGCCAATTCTGCACACCGCCGCCGGTCCTGCCGCCGAGAGGGCCGGTTACCGTTAGGGTGTTGCCGGAAATGGTTCCATCGTTCATGATAAATGTTCCATAGTTGAACACACCGGCACCGCCGTTGAATCCATTGCTGCTTCCGTTGGTAAAGGCGCTTGTATTTCCAGAGATCTCTCCGCTGTTCATCGTGAATGTTCCGCCTTGGTATACATATACGCCGGCGCCGCTGGTGGTTGAAGAGTTTCCCTTGATAACGGCCCCATCTTCCATGATAAGGCTGCCGCCGGAGCCGGTTGGATTCACGGCAACGCCGCTGCCTGCCAGGCCTGTGTCATGCGTGATTGTGATATCCTGCAGAGTAAGCGTACCGGTGACCGATATGGTGGCCCAAGTCCCTGAAGCAGACAGCGTCCCGCCAGTCGGTGCGCCGGCCAGCGTGATGTCCGTATTCGCGGGGATTGACAGGGAAGTGGTATGGATGGCGCCGTCGACATAAATGATTTTGCTCGTACCGTCTGTCGGTGCATTCCCAACCTCCATATGCAAATCCAAATCATTGCTTACCGTTACGATTACCGGAGCGGCTGCCGCCAGAGGCGTCACAACCGATCCCGCCGCAGGTGCAATGCCGGCTGGCGCCGCCGGGGAAGTTTCAGCTGAATCCGCTTGCGATGATGTCCCGTCCGGATCCGTCTGTGATGTCGTATCGGCCGGGTCTGCTTGAGACGTACCATCCGTTTGTTCCGTCTGAGGCGGTGCTGCCGGATCCGAAGCAGTCGTACCGTCCGTTTGTTCCGTCTGAGGCGGTGCCGCCGGATCGTCCGCAAAAACAGGCGCCACAGCCGCGGCAATTAAAACCGCTGCTAGCAACGCTACGCCAAATATCCGTATTTTTCTAATGTTCATCGATTTGCTCCCACTCTCTTATTTTTCCCTACGCCACTCCCAATATATAATAATTATACCCGAATATGCTCAAAAAGTACAGATTTATTTTTTTTATTTTGAAAACTTAAGTTGATTTTATTATTTGCTCTGAAGTATATATACCCCCCAAGCACGAACTTAAACATCTCTTTTGAATAAAAAGATCAGCCCCTCTTTAAACTTCTATTGTTTTGGCCGTGAAAGCTCCAGCGCGGAGAACACTTCGCCGATGGGCTTTCGGATGACGAGGCCGGCGCGGCTGTCCGCGCCGGTTTCTGTGAGATTGATCAGCACAAGATGTTTGCCGCGGTAATAATTCAGAAAGCCGGCGGCGGGATAGACGACAAGCGAGGTGCCGCCGACGATCAGAAGACCGGCGTCTGTGATTGCATTCACGGCGCCGTTTACCACTCCGCCGTCCAGCCCCTCTTCATACAGCACGACATCCGGCCGCACCATGCCGCCGCAGCGTGCGCAGCGGGGCACAGGCCCCGGCGAATTCAGAATATACGCGAGGTCGTACCGCGCACCGCAGTCCAGACAGTAGTTACGGTGTACCGAGCCGTGCAGCTCATAGACGCGCGACGATCCCGCGGCCTGATGCAGGCCGTCGATATTTTGCGTCACAACACACACGTCTTTGCCCGCTTCCCGCTCAAGCGCCGCGATGCCGAGATGCGCCGCGTTCGGACGCGCATTCGGATAAATCAGATTTTCTTTATAGTAACGATAGAAGGTCTCCGGATCGCGCAGAAAAAACGAATGCGAAATGATCTGTTCCGGACTGTAGCCATATTCCTGCCGCGCTTTGTACAGCCCGCTCTCCGAACGGAAATCCGGGATACCGCTCTCGGTCGAAACACCCGCGCCGCCGAAAAACACGATGGCCCGCGCGCTGTCTATCCACTCTTTCAGTTTTGCGATTTCAGGTTCGGGGGTTTTCACGATCCCTCCTCAGGCCTCTTCGATCTCAATCTCTTCTATATAGAATTCCCTGCCGGTTTCCGTCGGCTCGCCGTCCGCGCCGCAGATGGGGCATGCGAAGCTGAACGGCGCGCGCTCAAATTCCGTACCGCAAACAGGACAGCGCAAACGCGGTTTCACCGTCGTGATATCGAGCGCCGCGCCCTCGCAGAGGGTACCGCGCGCGATGATGTCGAAATACATCTGAATCGACTCCGGGATGTATCCGGATCGTTCGCCGACCACGAGCGAGATGCGCGAAACGCGCGCGGCGCCGGCCTCCCGCCCTTGCCGCTGCGCGATTTCAATGATGCTTTCCGTGATCGGATACTCGTGCATCGCGCGGCAATGCCCTTATTCTTCTTTCGGTTCGGCTTCTTTTTCCGGCTGTACGAACGTATCCGTAACCTTCTGCGCGTCCGGCGCCGTATATCCCGCCATATTGGTCAGGCATTTTTTCGGGCAAACCTCCACACAACAGGAACACTGGATGCAGCCCATGCGCTGAATCGCCCAGCTCTTCGCCGCACGATCCACCGTGATCGCGTCCGTCGGGCATTTCTTTGAGCAGATGCCGCAGAAAATGCAATCTTCGATTTCGATCTCAATATGCCCGCGCGTGCGCTCTTTCCAGACCGCCGGTACGATTGGGTACATCTTTGTCGCGGGTTTCCTGAACAGGCTCCCGAGCACCATTTTTCCGATTTTAAGTCCAGCCATGGCGCTCGCCTACCTTTCCGTACAACTGATACAGGGATCGATCGTGAGCACAAGGATCGGAACGTCCGCGAGCTCGCATCCCTGCAGGATCTTCACAAGCGGGGGGACATTGGCGTTCGTAGGTGTGCGCACGCGTATCCGGTCCAGGAATTTCTGTCCGCTTCCCTTGGAATAATAATATGCTTCGCCGCGCGGCTGCTCAATGCGGCCGACGAATTCGCCCGCGGGATTTTGCCCCTTGATCTCAATCGCGACGTCTCCGTCCGGAATCATTGAAACGCATTTTGCGATCAGGTCGATCGATTGGAAGACCTCGCGTATGCGTACCTTGCAGCGCGCGTAGCTGTCCCCTGTCTCTTCAAGGCAGGGTTCGAAGCCAATCTCGCCATAGACGCCGTGCCCGTCCAGGCGCACGTCGTTGTTCACGCCGGACGCCCGCGCCATCGGTCCGACCGCGCCGAGTTCGAACGCCTCCTCTTTTGTCAGCACGCCGACGCCGACAAGGCGGCTCTTCACCGTATCGTCGTCCAAAAATACATCCGCCAGCTCGTGCAGTTCTCCTTCGATGCCGCGCAGAGTCTCCTCCATCTTTTTCAGCATCTCGTTCGGAATATCCTTGCGCATCCCGCCGACCTTGCAGATCGAAAAGATCACGCGTCCGCCGGTCGTTTCCTCGAAGAGATCAAGCACCGTCTCGCGCAGCCGCCAGGAATGCATGAACAGGCTTTCAAAGCCGAAGCCGTCCGCAAGACAGCCGAGCCACAGCAGATGGCTGTGCATACGCCCGAGTTCGTGCAGGATCGTGCGCAGGTATTCGGCGCGCGGCGGAACCGAGACGCCGAGATTGCCCTCTATCGTCTTGCAATAGCCCCATCCGTGCCCGAAGCTGCAGATGCCGCAGATGCGTTCGATCACATAGACCATCTCCGGCCACTCGTTTTTATCTACAAGTTTTTCAAGGCCGCGATGGATATAGCCGATCGAAGGGATCGCCTCGACGACCGTTTCATCCTCGATAACAAGATCGAGATGGATCGGCTCCGGAAGCACCGGATGCTGCGGCCCAAATGGGATAACCGTCCTCTTTGACATCAGGCTTCACCTCCTTCCGCTTCGGATGAGACGCCATCTTCCGATGGCGCAGCTGCTTTTTCACCCCCGCCGAATTTCGGATTCCATGGCGTTTCCCGTGCGATTTTGTAGAAAGCGCCTCCGTAATCAAGCGAAAGATTGCGGAATGTGATGCCGAACAGATCGTGCATCTCATTTTCATAAACAAACGCGTACGAATAGATCGGCGTAATGCTTGGAAGTTCGGGCGCCGCCGCGTCCACAGTGAGCTTTTCATTCCGCAGCACATTGTCCTTCTCAAACGAATAGAGCAGTTCAAGCTGATCCCCCAGGAGTGTCGCGCAAGCCTGGCCGAGCCGATATCCGGCGGTACGCAGTTCCAAGGCAGTCTCGAGAAGCTCCCCGGGTTCGATCAGCAGGAATTCCTGTATCAAATCTTTTCGTTCCGTCATTTCGCCGCCTCCTCTTCCGCTTCGCTCCTGTCTTTTGCGCCCTCCGCATCTCCGTTCTCTATGTCGCCTTTTTCGGCATAGGAAACGGGGTCGAACAGGTACGCGCCGGACACATCCGGATCCGTTTCCCCGGATGCAAGCGCCGCTTGTTTTTCGGCGAGCACGCCGAGCCCCTTCACAACGCCGTCGATGATGGACTCGGGGCGCGCCGCGCAGCCGTGGACATAGACGTCCACCGGAATCACCCGGTCCACGCCGCCGGCGATATTATAGCATTCCTTAAAGACGCCGCCGTTTGCGGCGCAGACACCGATTGCCACGACAATTTTCGGGCTCGGCATCTGGTCGTAGATCTGTCTGACGACAGGAATATTTTGTGCGTTTACAGCGCCCGTAATCAGGAGGATATCCGCGTGTTTGGGATTTCCTGTATTGATGATCCCGAAACGTTCCACGTCGTACATCGGCGTCAGGCACGCGAGCACCTCGATATCACAGCCGTTGCAACTGGAGCCGTCGTAGTGGATGATCCACGGAGATTTCGTGATAGCAGCCATCGCCGCCTCCTTTCTACTGATACTGCGAAGCCATCCAGAGATAGCCGCGCAGATAATATAAAACGAAGAGATTGCCGCCGCCGAAGATCAGCGTGATGATCCATGCCGACTTCAGGGTGAACTGCCATTTCATGCGCGCGCACACATTGTCGATGAGAATCTCGACGAAATAGACGACAATCACGACGACGATGCCCACGATGACCATCAGCCACGACCCGTTCGTGAAGAACAGGAAGACGAAACCGAGCAGCATGATGTTTTCATACCAGTGGGAGATCTCAAGCTGTGCGAGCGTGCGGCCCGAGAACTCCGTTGTCAGGCCCTTGACCAGTTCCTGATGCGCGTGGTGCGACATCGAAAGATCAAACGGCGACTTGCGAAGCTTGATCGTGAGAACAAAGACAAGGCCGATGAAGAGCCCCGGCATATACTGGATTGACAGGTACGGGCTTGTCAGTATCGTCGCCGAATTGAAACTGCTGTTGACCATGAAGAAACCGACCGCTGTGAGCAGCACCATCGGCTCGTAACTCATCATCTGCAAGAGTTCTCTCTCCGCACCGATCTGTGCGTACGGCGAATTTGACGAATAACCCGCGATTACCAGGAAAATCGAGGCTGTCGTCAGCGTGAAGATCACCATAAGCAGATTGAAGCCGAAGAAGAAGAACGACCCCGCGATGATCATGAAGATCAGGCAGCACAGTACATAGAAATCCTGCGCGCCCGTACGCACCGTGACCGGCTCCTTCTTCCAGAGTTTCGCAACGTCGTAAAACGGCTGCACGATCGGCGGCCCGACGCGCCCCTGCATCCGGGCCGTGACCTTACGGTCGATCCCGGCGATGAGTCCGCCGGCAAACGGCGCGAGCACCAAATAGAGCACGAGGCTCAATACCTGAAAGAGGCTGATAGTATCTCCGTAAAATACAAACATTATGCGGCACCTCCTCCGGCCCCGCCGGACAACAGATATTGACCGAGCGCCGTAGCTGCGTAGATATAGTAGGAAAACACAAGCACGAGGACTGCGCTTGTCACGATAACGCCGATGCGATTCATCAATTTCTCCGGGAATAAATCCTCGAAATACCAGTTGCGCAGCGTAACCGGCACGTCCTTTTGCATGGATCCTACATAGGTAAGGTCGTCGCCTTCGTTGAGGCCCGCCATATACAGCGGCATCACGCGTTTGCGGTTTGACCCGTACAGCAGCAGCACGAGCACGATGACCAGCACGACAAGGCACATCATCACAATCATATCGCTGCTCTGCAGCGCGACAAAGACATTCTCGGCAACCGAAGAGAAGGTCACGCCGAGGTAGGGAACGATCATACCGCCCGAGAAGAACGGGAAAGTGATCGCGACGATGAGCGTGAACGCGGTGAACAGGCCGGTGATCGCCATTTCGGTGCGGTTCACGCCGGTTTCGATACTTGTACGGTTCGCGACGATTGCCGTCAGTTTACCGAGCCATTTCGTCCAGTAAAACAGCGTAACCGCAGAACCGAAGATGACCGCAAGCAGTGCCCAGAGTACGCCGCTGTCGACGAACGCCTGCATGGCCGCCCATTTGCTGATGAGCATTCCGAACGGCGCAAGGAACATGCCCGAGACGCCGACGATCATAAAGAGCGCCAGCCGGGGCATCCGTCCGAAGAGGCCGTCCATATCCTCGATGTCGCGGCTTCCGATGCGATGTTCCGCCGTGCCGACGCAGAGGAAGAGCAGGGACTTGGTGACCGCGTGAAAGATGACGAGCATGATCGCGCACCAGACCGCTTCCGCCGTACCGACGCCCGCACAGGCCACAATGAGGCCGAGGTTCGCGATCGTAGAATACGCGAGCACGCGTTTCGCATTGGACTGCGAAAGCGCCGAAAACGAAGCAAACAGGAAAGTAGCGCCGCCTACGATGATGACCATAAAGCCCGGCCCGATTGCAAACAGTCCCGAAATACCAAGGCAGGGCGCGAGTTTGATGATGAGAAAAACGCCTGCCTTGACCATCGTCGAAGAATGCAGCAGCGCCGAGACCGGCGTCGGGGCGACCATCGCGCCAAGCAGCCAGCTTTGGAACGGCATCTGCGCAGCCTTCGTCAGTCCTGCGAACGCAAGCAGGCCGATGATGGTGTCAAAAACCGGATCGCCGCCCTGGCCCGCCGCTTTGATCTGCGTGCCGATATCAAGCAGGTTCGAAAGTTCAAAATTATGAATGGCGGGATGCATGCCCATCATGATGATCGCCGCTACGAAAGCGCAGCCGCCGATCAGATTCAGGATCACGGCCCGGAAGGAATTGTTCACGGCCTCCGGCGTCCTCGTGAAACCGATCAGCAGGAAAGAGCAAAGCGTCGTAATCTCCCAGAAGAAAAACATCCAGATGAGATTGTTCGAGACAACGATGCCCACCATCGCAGCCAGGAAGAGGAAGAGCAGGAAGAAGAACCAGGGCCTCCGGTCCTTCTCACCGGCCGCATGGCGCTGAAAATCCTTCATATAGCCGAGCGCGTAAATACAGATGCCCGAGCCGATGATGCCGATAATGAGGATCATGATGAGTGAGAAATTATCTAAATAAAGATAGTTCTTCGCCGCCGTATTCGCCGCTTCGATCGCGTACCCCTTGGATAATTCAAACCACAGGATCGCGGCTTCCTGAATGATCGCGAGGACTATGGCAAGTATCTTCTTATACTTGATTCCGAGAACGATGATGGCAATCGACATGATTGCGCCGATCACCGTCATGGCTACGCTCACGCCAGCCGCGGCGTTTTCGGTCGCGATCTGGACACCGCCCAACTTAAACGTGCCCGGCGACTGCCACAATTCATGAATTATGCCTCCGTGATTTCCGATAGCGAGCACTATGGAAAGCGCAGCGATCGCGATACCGGCGCCGATCACGATGGGCGCCCGGATGGAATCGGATTTCACGGCAAGAAGTATGCAGGCGACGACCAGCGGCAGTACGATCAGCAATACTACAATGCCCAAAATATTTCCTCCTTACTTAAAATAATTAAAATTGCCTGCCGGGATTTTTCCCAGACAGGCAATTTTAACATTATTTTTATTGAATATCCATATAAACGCTTTTCATATTATGTATAATCTTTTATTTTGTTTGTTTGCACAAATTTTGTGTGATCCTTCTATCCCTGCGTTTCCGTTTCTTTGCGCTTCGCTTCGACCTGACGGCTGACGAAGAAGAACAGGACGCAAAGCGCCGCGCAGATGATCGTCATGATCCGGATGGCGAACCAGAGCGCGCCCTGCGACGCGAAGAGCGTCAAATCATAATCATCCGGATAGGACCAGTCCTGCTCGTACCACGGCAGGAAGAAACAGCCGGCGACGCCGATAAGCGCGAGGAGCAGGAAGAGGACCGTGAGCCGCCGCGTATCGCCGAGCGCAAGCCCTGTCTTCTTGTTGACGGCATTGTGCACGGGGTCTTTGTTCGTGAGTCCGCCGTAGTAGCGCTTCCAGAAGAAATACAGGATGGGACCGGAGATGATGCCGATCATCCCGCCGAAGAAATAGTCCGAACCGTTGATCAGGAAGGAGATGACCGCAACCACCATCGGCACGATGCAGATGAGCCGCAGGAATTTCATGCCGCCGGGAATGCGGAATTTGTACTCTTCCCTCGGGATCTTTTTCCGCAACACCATCGCCGAGATATACACGAGGATATACGAGGAGACGAGCAGGAAGACATCCACCACGACGATCACCTTGAAAGGAAGCATGCAGAGTACAAGGTTCACGACGCAGACGGAGACAACCGACACATACGGCACGCCGTGCTTCTTGTCCACCTTGACCATGACTCTCGGCGCGAGATGATCTTCCGCGAGCGCGAAGAAGCCGCGCGACCCGGAAGCAATATAGGTGTTGTAAATAGAACATTGCGCAAGGACCGCGACGACGGCGAAGATGATGCCGAAAATCGGGCCGAGGAAATAGGTTGGGATTGAAGCGTAGCCTGTCGCGTCCGCGGCGGAACCCCAGGTCATGAAACCGTAGGTCTCCTGATCGACCCCGGGGCCCTTGAAGGCCGAGAGGCCCGCCATCGTCGGCAGGATATAGACGGCCATGATGAGCGGGACCGTGATCATCGTCGCCTTCGGGATGACCTGCGGATCCTCGAGCTCACCCGCGACTGTGGACATGGATTCATAGCCCGAATACATCCACATGCCGATGCTGATGGCTGCGCCGATATAGAAGATCCAGTCTGTAGGAGCCTCGACCGGCGCGGCTGTGATCGGCTCAAACGGATTGCCGCCCCAGTGCATGAAACCGACGACCGCGACCATCGCGAACGCCGCGATGACGAAGATCGACAGTGCGTTCGTGACAATGCCGACGTCTTTCACGCCTCTCAGGTTGATGATCATAAAGATGAGGATCATGGCCGCTTTGAAGGCAAATTCAATATATCGGTTGTCGGCGACATGCGGGAAATACAGGCCAATCATTCCAAAGAGATAGCCGCCCGCGAGGACGACATAGAGCGTGTTGTCAATATAAATCGAGATGGTGCGCCACCACCCGGCTTGGAACCCCCAAAATTCGCCGAGCGCTTCCTGCACCCATTTGTAATAACCGCCTTCCTGCGGACGGACGCTTCCGAGCTCCGACGCGACCAACCCGAACGGCAGGCCCCATACGAAGGGAAGCACGATCAGCATGATCAATGCCAATCCCGGCCCCGCCTCGGGAATCATATTCTCGATTCCGTAGGCGCCCGCGGCGACAAGCGAAAACACCATGAAGACCACGGTGAATGTGCTCATCTTGTGCTTTTTGAGGCCGTGAGAATCCGTATCCATCATCATGGACGGCTTGTTTAGATCTGCCATAGAACTCTCCTTTCAAACAAAGGAACCGCTGAATAACGAAGCAGCGCTTCCCAACTCACCCTTACCCCCGCGACAGGCTCCTGGGTTTTGTCGCCGGAGCAATAACTATTCCACAATAACTTTGCAATAATGCTCCAAACAAAAATTGCTTTTAATGATTTATTTTACATAAATTGCGCTTGTCTGTCCAGAGGGTGTCAAATTATACGTCCCCCTGAGCCACCCCGGGAATCCTGTCTTCGCAAGGCGTGCCGCATTGGCATTTGCCGCAGCCGTACCAGATCCCGTCTTCGGAACGCGTAGACTCCAAATAGGCGTCGCAGAGCGCGTGATCCTTGCCGGTTTTCAGGCTGATCGCATCGCCGGGACAATTTCTTGCGCAAGCGCCGCAACGCACGCAGTATTCGTAAAGACCCTTGTATGGACGCGGTGCGGGCGTAAACGCAAGCGTCGTAACCACGCTTCCGAACCGGCCCGCCACGCCTTTTTCCGTGATCAGCCCCTTAGAGAGGCCGAAAGTTCCGAGCCCCGCTGCGTATGCGACATGGCGTTCCGACCAATTGCTGCCGTAAGCCGTGTTTTCGCTGCCCGCACGGCCCTTGAAAGTCTTCATACTCGGATCAAAAAGCGGCGCCATCGCCTCATAGCCGGAATTCCGCAGAGCGGAAAGGAGGGCGTTCGTCACACATTCGACGCAAATCTGCCCCGTCACGCGCCCCTGCTGCCACAGATCGGACGGGGCGCCTGCGGCGCGGTTGCTCTTCCGGACATCTTCCGTGAATGGCAGGAAAAAGGAGACGACGGCCTTCGCGCCGGGCAGCCATTCCTCCGGCTGCCGCAGATCCAGGCCCGCCGCCTCGTTGCGCTCAAGTGAGCGGATGATCTCATCGTCCGCCGCCGCGCAGCCGACAAGCGGGTTGTCAAAGAGACGGACACCGGCATACTCCGGACGCCTTGCGGCTTCTTCCGTGATCCGATTGCTCGGATCCGTATCCAAAAATACTTTCAAAACCTGAAAGATTTCCTGCCTGTCCATGCCCATTCTCCTTGCATTTCCTCACTCTGTGATTTTTTCCGAATTATATTGTACACTTATTATGAAAAAGGAGAACGAAAATGAAAATCACGGCATTGGTGGAAAACCGCTCGGACTGCGGGCTGAAAACGAAACACGGCCTGTCGCTGTATGTCGAAACGCCGGAACACCGGATCCTTTTCGATGTCGGCCCGGACGATACGCTGTTTGAAAACAGCGAGACGCGCGGCGTCGATCTGTCGACGATCGATACCATGATCCTCTCGCACGGCCATTACGACCATGGCGGCGCGCTGGAGAAATTCCTGGAGGTCAATCATACCGCAAAAGTGTACGCACAGCGAAAGGCTTTCGAAAAGCACTATGCGAAAAATCCCGCGGTGAAGGACATAAGCATCGATCCCGATCTGCGGACGAACGCGCAGGTCGTCCTCCTGGACGGCGATTATACAATCGATAACGAACTCACGCTGTTCACCGTATCGAATACGGAGAAATGCCATTCCGGCGCAAACGATGTGCTTTATTCCGAAACGGGACAGGATGATTTTTCGCACGAACAGAACCTTATGATCTTAGGCGGCGTACCTGTCCTGATCATGGGATGCGGGCATACCGGCGTCGTCAACATCCTCGAAAAGGCGGCGGCGTACAAACCGCGTGTCTGCGTGGGCGGCTATCACTTATTCAATCCGGATACCGGCGCGACCGTTCCGAAAACCCTGCTCGACGATATCGCGCGGGAGATGGCGAAATACGACATCCGCTATTACACCTGCCACTGCACCGGAACGGAGGCGTATGCGTACCTCGCGGAGCGTCTGCCGGAGATGCACTACTTAGCCTGCGGCGACATGATCGAAATTTGATTATTCATGGACAATATGGGAGCATTCTTAAAAAAGAGGTTTTGGTGACATTTTTCCTTCGTTTGCGCTCATTTTGATCGTTCAACCCAGACAAATTGTCACTAAATAACCGAAATCGTGTGTATAGTGACAAAAAATAGCCGATATCGCATGTGTAACGACCAAAAATAA
>WRFF01000013.1 GCA_009778945.1 Clostridiales bacterium
CAATACAAGCCTGGGCGATCAGGCATATTTCCCCGAGACACCCACCTGGAAAGAGGATGTGGCGGCTTTCCAGAAAACCACTCTTGCTGCATTACCCAAGACAGGGGCTCTGCCGCAGTTCGCGTATGACAAGTCAGTCGCCTGGGACAAATACAAAAACCCTGCCGCGACCGACGCAAAAGTCCCCTATCCGGTCAACGGCACCACCGCTTTCGTAAGGTTTATCGCCTCGAACCTGATGGCGGGCAACAATTATCTCGATATCACCGATTATGTGAATCAGCCGGGCGCATCGACCCCGGATGACGCGCTTCAGGAAGCCATTTGCCAAAACCCGTATATCCTTTACGACAACGCGAGCATTGCTACGATGACACAGAATAATAAGGTCTTTGCGCTGGTGAGTTATCCATACACTTTAAAAGACTGGAGCACGCTGCAGCAGCAGCTTTGGGATAAGGTACAGGCAGTGGACAAACAGATCATCACCGGGGATATGAGCGATGAAGTGAAAGCGCACGCCATTGACAACTGGCTTGCCGGCAACGCAAGCTACGATGAAAGCGCGTATGAGACAAGCACAAACCTTCAGGCCAACAACGGATTCAACCTCGCGTCCGCCTCCGGTTATTATGACAAGTTTCCGAATGCCCAAAACGCCACAGGCGTCCTTCTGAAAGGTACGGGAGTTTGCGCTTCCTATGCGTCGGCGTTCAAGGCGCTGGCCGATCAGGCCGGGCTGCCCGCGATGTATGTGACTGGTACGGTTTTATCGAGCGGTGACGGCCACGCCTGGAACAAGGTACAGCTGAACGGGAGCTGGCTTATCGTGGACAGCACCTGGAATGATGCCGGGTCATCCTCGAACGGAAAATTCTTCGGATTAAAGGACGGAGACAAGACGGCCGACCGTGTCCAGGATAACGATTTTGTGGTGGATATCTATATCGGTACCTACGCAAGTTGAGCGCAACGTTGATAGCTTTCATAACGATGATAAACAGCTTATTCGGCAGGTATGGCGGCGCGAAGAAGGGCCTGTTTTTCATTCGGAAGCCTGCCGTCCATTACCGCGTCCAATAATCTTTGCAGAATAAACCCGATTTCAGCCCCTTCCGGTATGCCGGCGGCAAGAAGATCGTCACCGTTAAGAGACAGATCCTTTAAAGAGAAACATACTTCTTTTTCGAGGATATCGTTTAATTGCATTTCTCTGTCCCACAATTCGGATAGTTTTTCGGTTGCGTTTTCGGCTGAGTGGGATTTCGCATCGGCCAGCTTGATTTCAAACAACTGACGCAATCGCGGCTCTCCGAGCCGGTTCAACCATTTGATCAAATTCTTTTCTGTCAGTCCGACATCATGCCAGCGAACCAATTCGCAAACAGCATCGATGGTTTCATTATCAAATCGCAATTCACGCAGCCGGCGGTTTGCGATTTCAGCGCTTTTATCTTCATGCCCATAAAAATGCCCCATTTCGTCATCGTCCTGCGTAAAGCAGGCCGGCTTTCCGAGGTCGTGAAAAAGCATAGTGAGACGGAGAATCGGATCTGTGGGAGCCGCCGCGACAGTTAACACGGTGTGTGTCCATGCATCGAAAAGATGATAAGGGCTTCTTTGATCAAACCCAATTATGTCCGATATTTCCGGAATGAATACCGAAAAAATATCGGAATACTCAATCAAAATTTTTGATACATTGTCTCCACAAAGCAGTTTCGTCATTTCCGTCGCGATTCGTTCAACTGAAATATTTTGGAGAAGCTTTTTGTTATGATGAATGCTGCTTGCGAGGCTTGAATCGATTTCAAAAGAAAGCGTAGACGCAAAACGCAACGCACGCAGAATACGCAGCCCATCCTCATTCAGGCGGGTGTTCGCATCTCCCACAGCGTGGACGGTTTTGGTATTTAAATCAGTCACGCCACCGAAAGGATCAATCAGACCTTTGTCCGGATGATACGCAATTGCGTTTATCGTGAAATCGCGCCGCGCCAAATCTTCGCGTATGTTTCGGACAAAAATTACGTTCGCCGGTCTGCGACCGTCTTCATAATTGCCGTCAACGCGGAATGTTGTCACCTCAATCGGAAGCCCGTTTGATACGATCGTGACTGTTCCGTGCTTGATACCGGTTTCAATTATGTGGTTATCCGAAAAAACGGAAACCACTTCTTCCGGCAAGGCCGATGTCGCCACATCCCAGTCCTTTGGCGTTTTTCCGAGAAGCAGGTCGCGAACGCAACCGCCGACAAGATACGCATCGAATCCCGGGATGTTCAGCTTTGTTATGATTTCGGAAGCGCGAGGCTCAATGTTATTTGACGATATTCCAGAAGGCTTCATTCAGCTTGTCCCAACTCAGCTTGTTATCCGGCTCGGTACCTGGAATGGAGCGATCAAACGCAACAAGGCCGTCTTGTATCCAGTGATCCCACAGTGCGATCTTTGTCAACTCCTCGCTTTCCTCTGTGATTGCTTTGCGGGCAAGCAAATCTTCCATGGCAGGTTTCAACTCAGACTCCAGTACGCTTTCCGCCAAGTCTTTGAACAAGACGGGCGGTGGCGTTTCAAATTCCAGAATCCACTTGCAGGCAAGCAATGGCCTGATCACGTAGAAATATTTTTTCAATTTGACCAGATCATCCTTGAAATTTGCGAGATAATTTCTTTTGGCCATGCTGTAGTAATGATACAGTCCATGTTTCTTTCGGTAATACTCCGAAAACAGACCGCGAAGGTTTTCGAACTTTTCCGTGGTTTTATATATGATCGGGGAACCAAGCCATTCAAAAAGCGTCGGATTCGATTTATAAAACAGCCGGAACGTCTTGTCCAGATCCCATCCGTTGATATCCAGCACATCGCTCAGCTCATATTCGATCACATCATCAACATGGTCAAGCCGCAGATATTCTTTGAGCGGGCGAACATAAATAAATCGCACATCATAGTCGCTGTTGGACGAGGCAAAGCCCCACGCCCGGCTCCCGGATTCAACCGCATAGAGAACGCGGACATTCCGTTCGATTTCGAGACCGTCTAATTTTTGGTTAATCAAAGTAAGTATATCTGGCATATTCTTTTTCCTTAATAATAGTATAGCTGGAGTTATATAGCATTGCATTAAAGTATTTTTATCAAACTAATATAACACATTGTGTGTTAAACCATTGATTTTAACGCACGCGTGCGTTAAAATGCGTTTATTGAAGTAATCAAGGTGAACGATGCCCAATATTGGATTAACGGAAACATTAGAAATTGAATTCAAAAGCGATCAAGATCAATTACCCGACCATGAACTTATAGAATGCGTGGTCGCGTTTTCCAATGCAGAGGGTGGCGACATATATGTGGGTATTGAGGACGATGGAGAAATAACCGGTCTGCATATAAAACATAGCAATGTTGCGGGGTTGCCCGCGGTAATAGCAAACAACACAGTACCGCCAGTTTCTGTTAGAGTTGAGAAAGACCATATCGACGGAGCATCATATTTTATTATGCATGTCAATAAGATGAAAAGCCCTGTCGCAACAACATCGGGAAAAATACTCAGGCGCAGATTAAAGGCTGACGGAACACCTGAAAATATTCCCATGTATCCATATGAAATCGTGTCAAGGTTGTCGGATCTTTCGTTATTGGATTTTTCGGCTCAGCCTGTTCCGGACTCGGAATACTCGGATTTGGATCCGGTTGAGAGAGCGCGATTGCGGCGAATTATTCAAATATATTCCACAGAAAAAGAACTGCTCGATTTGTCAGATGAAGAACTCGATAAAGCCCTTCAACTGATTACAACGGTTGAAAAAAGAACCGTCCCCACTATGACCGGAATGCTATTGATTGGGAAAAAAGATCGTCTTTCTGCTATGATTCCGACAGCTGAAACGGCTATTCAAGTATTGAGCGGGACAGATGTGAAAGTAAACGAATCTTTTATCATGCCACTACTTGCTGGTTTTGAGAAAATAACAGAGTATATGAATGCATGGAACCGGGAAGAAGAATTCGAAGATGGCCTGTTCAGGATTTCCATTCCTGAAATTGATCGCAGAGCATTCCGGGAAGCGCTTGTCAATGCTTTCAGCCATCGAGATTATTCTATCCTAGGGCGCGTGAGAGTGGCAATAGAAGAAGAAGGGTTGACTATTAGTAATCCCGGGGGTTTTATTGAAGGTGTTACGATTAGTAATTTGATTTGGGCGGAACCACATGGCCGTAATCCTGTGCTGTCAGATGCTATGAAGCGAATTGGATTAGCGGAGAGAACGGGGCGCGGTATAGATCGTATTTTTGAAGGCTCACTTTTATACGGGAAACAGCTACCCGATTACAGCAAATCGACTGAAAAACGTGTGGAGTTATATATTCCCAAGAGTATCCCAGACAAGTCATTTATTCGAATGATAACAGAAGAACAGCGGCGCTTAGGACGATCATTGCCAATTCTAACATTACTGATACTCAATTCGTTGAAAAGAATGAGGAGAGCTACTGTGCAAGAAATTGTCTCTGATACGAATGCGAATGAAACTAAAGTGAGAGATGCAATGGAGCATCTATCGGAAGCCGGATTGGTGGAAGCCCTTGGCAGCGGAAAAGGTCGGTACTATATTTTGAGCGCAAAGGTTTATCGTGCTTCAAACGATAGCGTTGGATATGTGCGACAATCGGGGATCGATGCGTTGCGGTATAAGGAACTTGTGATGAAACTTGCAGTAGAACAGGGAGAGATATCGAGAGCTAATGTTATCGATCTGCTTCATGTGGCACCGTCACAAGCATTTCGTATATTAAAGCGACTGGCGGACGCAGAAGAATTAGAATTGATTTCGAAAGGAAGAGGTGCAAAATATATTCCAACAAACACACGCGTGCGTAAAATCGTGCGTTAAGAATATAAAACAATTGAAAAATCAATAGTTTTAACGCATGGAGAAAAAGAATTGCGTGCGTTAAAAGCAACCAAATAATAGCAATTAGAAAAGGAATTTGTTGGTAGTCGTTTGTCATTCAGAAATACTGGTCTGAACAGAATCAACTTGGGGAATATGATATAATTTTCGTCGGTTATAACATTGGATGGAGTCAAGAGTCAGTAGCGGTTGGCGAAAAAAGCTGTGTAGAAGTGCTGCAAAAAATGCGCGGCGGCGCGGCAGGAAACGGAAGGTGAATATGTTTACGAATATCGAAGACGCGAAGAAATTTTGTGCGGAAAACGGGATTCTGATGGTCGATTTTATGATGATTGATCTGGAGGGGCGCTGGAGGCACCTCACGATGCCGGTCGAGCGGTTTACGAAAAGCACGCTGGAAGACGGCGTCGGATTCGATGGCTCGAACTACGGATACGCGCCGGTGGAACACAGCGACATGGTGTTTGTGCCGGATTTGAGCACCGCTTATGTGGACGCCTTTGAGGAGATCCCCACGCTGGCGATGATCGGTGATGTGTATGTCATCGATATGCCCAAGAACCGCCGGTTCGACCAGTATCCGAGAAACGTCGCGCAGCGCGCCGAAAAATATATGAAAAAGCTTGGGATCGCGGACGAAATGCGCGTCGGGCCGGAATTTGAGTTCTTCGTGTTCGATCATGTGAGTTACAGCGTGGAACCGAACGAATCCCGGTACCGCGTCAATGTGGAGCAGGCGGCCTGGAATTCGGGCGTCGATGATGATGAAAACCTGGGATACAAAGCGCGGGTAAAGGGCGGTTATCATATCGCGCTGCCGGCGGACCGATTCAGCGCTTTCCGGTCGCGCGTGTCCCTGATGATGGAGAAGCAGGGGATCGCGGTGAAATATCATCATCATGAGGTTGCAGGGCCGGGCCAGTTGGAGATCGAAGTCGAGATGGGCTCTATGCTGGATATGGCCGACAAGACCATGATGACCAAATACCTGATCAAAAACGTGGCGTTTGCGGAGGGCAAGACGGTCACGTTTATGCCGAAACCGATTTACGCCGAGGCCGGAAGCGGCCTGCATATCCATATGCAGCTGTTCAAGGGCGGACAGCCGCTCTTCTACGACGCGAAAGGTTATTCGCAACTGAGCAAAACGGCGCTGCATTTTATCGGAGGGGTCCTGACCCACGCCAACGCCCTTTGCGCTTTCACCAACCCGAGCACGAACTCCTACAAGCGGCTGGTTCCGGGTTATGAGGCGCCGGTCACGATCGGGTTCGCGACCGCAAACCGCAGCAGCGTCATCCGCATCCCGGCCTACGCCAAGAGCCCGGACAAGAAGCGCTTTGAGCTGCGCTGCCCGGACGCGACCTGCAATCCGTATTACGCGTTTTCGGCCATCCTGATGGCGGGCCTCGACGGCATACAGAAAAAGATCGATCCTGTGAAAAAAGGATTCGGCCCGTATGATTACAATCTGTACAATCTCTCCGCGGAGGATCAGAAGAAGATTCAGCAGCTGCCCCGTTCCCTGGATGACGCGCTCGACGCGCTGGGAGCCGATTTTGAGTTCCTGACGCTGGACGGCGTGTTCCCAAAGAAGCTGATCGAAACCTGGATCGAAAAGAGGCGGGCGGAAACGCTGCGGTTCAACCAGCTTCCGCATCCCGCGGAATTCGAACTGTACTACGATCTGTAAAAGAAAAGCGAATAACTGGAGGCCAATCCCGCCGAGCCGCGGTATATCCTGACGGAAGTCGGCGTGGGGTATCGGATGGCAGAGAAATAAATCAGCTTCCGAAAACCGCGACGGCTTTCGCCATATTTTCAATGATAGGTACGGAGAAGGGGCAACGGGTCTCGCAGCTGCCGCAGGCGATACAGTCCCCGCCGTGCGCTTTCAGCGCCGTATAGTATTCACGGATTGAAGGCGGTGTATTCTCTCCGCCGAGCGTCGCCACCTCGAGATAACGGTTCACCAAGGCGATGTCGATATCATTCGGACAGGGAAGGCAGTGGTTGCAGTAGAGACAGTTCCCCAAAAAATTGCTGCGTTCACCGCCGAGTATTTCGGAATAAGACAGTTCCTCTTCGCTCATCTCAAAATACTTCAAACTCTCTTGTATTTCCTCCGGTGACGCCGCGCCGATGAGCGTGCTCACGACAGCGGGCCGGTCGAGCGCATAGCGGATGCACTGTGCGGGCGTCAGCGGTTTTTTGAACGGCGTATGCGCTGCGGAGAGAAGTTTACCCGCGCCCAGCGTCTTCATCGTCGTGATGGCGACACCTTCACGTTCGCATGCTTCATAAAGAGCGGCTCGGGCGGGTTGGACACTACCCAGATTGTCAAACCCCTTGTCGGACAGCATGGTGTCGATGTCCAAGCCGAGCGGCATCAGATCAAAGGCGGGATTGACGCTGAACAGCAAAAGATCAATTTCCCCTGTTTCGACCATGCGGCGCGCCGTGACCGGATCGTGCGCGCTCGCGCCGATGCCGCGGATCGTTCCGGCTTTCTTCAAATCCTGCGCGTATCGGAGCAGCGTCCCTTCCTCGAAGACCTTTTCGAAAGCCGCGTCCGTATCGATGAAAAACAGCATGCCGAAATCAATATAATCCGTCCCGAGAAAGCGCAAAAGATCCTCGAAGTATTTCCGGCACAACGCGGGGTCGCGGCTGATATCGTACTGCTTGTTTACATCCGTCGAGCCGATCATGCCCTGAATCATGATCCGCTCCCGTCTCCCCTCCAGCGCACGTCCGATATTCGTGCGGATCTCCTCGCCGGGCATGAAAAGGTCGAGCATATTGACACCCGCGTCCATCGCCGCATGCAGCGTATGTTCGACGTCTGCGTACGGCTTGCCGTCAAGGTGCTCGCCGCCGAGCCCGACAACGCCGGCTTTCAGATTGAGTTTCGGAATCATACGATATTTCATGTCTTTCCTCCAAATTTTACATACTGTCTCTTGCTATAATTTTCTCATGAAAAACAATTTTTCGCACATCGGGATAATGGCACAAAAAGGCCGTAACGGACGAATATCGCGCCAAAATAACTGAAAAACACGGGAAATCCGCGATTTTCGAGAGAAAATCGTCCATTACTTGCCTTTTTTGCCAAAGCAGAATCAGCGCTTCCCAAGCGCTTCCGCGACCTGCAGCCACTGTATCCGGTACTCCGGCTTTACCTGCGCGGCGCGGTTTGCCGGGCTTGTCGAGGGTAGGTAGACCGGTCTCATACCTGCCTCTTCCGCGCAGTATTTGCGGAATAAATCCGTTCCCGCCTTGCCGGTTGTGAAGATGGTTTTGATCCGCGACGCCTCGAGGATCGGTTTGAATAAATTCGGCACAGGATCCCGAATGCTTGCGTCGGACGCGCCGTGGATTTCGCAGGAATGCAGCACATCCCAAAGTGCGATACGGTTCTCCAGTGCGAAAGCACGTCGCGCGGGCGTGTCGCGCGGCGGCTCTTCCCGGCCGAGCACGTCCGCGAGCGTCTTCCAGAAAATATTCTGCGGATGCCCGTAATAAAACCCCATTTCGCGCGATTTCGGCGAGGGGATAGTCCCGAGAATCAGGACTTTCGACGTGCTGTCATACAGCGGCGGCCACGGGTGAATCAGTAACATAAAATAAGGATACCACCCTTCTCCTATATTGGTGAAAAAAATTACAGCCGAATAGTTTTGATGCGGCTCTGATGGTTTGAATAATAGCGTGCATGTTACAATTAAACAATGCAATACAAGTTGAAAGGAACAATAAAACATGGAGATTTTTGACGAACTGGATTCCACAAACGACGAGGCGAAGCGGCGCGTACAGAAAGCGCTTGAGGCCGGCGGCAAGGAGCTGCAGAAGATATACGGCGCCGTATTGATTGCGCGGAAACAGACGGCGGGACGGGGCCGCCGAGGTCGCGTATTTGTTTCGCCCGGGGGCGACAGCCTGTATATCAGCTTTATCTTGATGCCCTATGGCGACTCGAATCTGAACATTCTTTTCACGGCGGCGGCAGCGGTCGCGGTCTGCCGCGCGGCGCACACGGCGCTGCCCGAAGCAGATTCCCGGATCAAATGGATCAACGATGTGTATTCGGACGGGCGAAAGGTCTGCGGCATTCTGACAGAAGGCGGCTCAAATCCGAACGGAAGCGGGATCGCTGCGGTTGTGCTCGGTATCGGCGTGAATATCAATCTGCGGGAAGAGGACTTTCCGCCGGAGCTGCAGGGCGTCGCAGGCTCGTTTGTCCTCAATGAGAAAGAGCGAGACCGTTTTGTCTCGACCCTGATTGAAAACGTCTTCTCCCTCACCGACGGCTTGGGAGAGGACGGCGGAAAGGCCGCGCTGATCGACGAATACCGCGCGCTGTCACTGCTTGAGCCGGGGCAGGAGGTCACGGTCTACGCGCTTCCCGGCGAAGGAAAGGGGATCCCCGCGGAAGTCATCGGAATCGATGACGACGGCGGACTGAAAGTCCGCTACGCGGACGGCAGGCAGGAAACACTGCGCAGCGGAGAAATCAGTAAAAAAGCATGAGGACATACTGATGATTGAATCAGCCTTTCATAAAATAAATGAAGAGTCAAACGCAAGTCCCTCCGTATAAACTGATCCGCTCGCGCCGGCGCACCCTGTCACTGCAGGCGAAGAACGGCGGGCTTATCGTGCGCGCGCCGCTGCGCCTGCCACAAAGCGAGGTGGAGCGGTTTATTGAAGCCCATAGGGGCTGGATCGAAAAACGGTTCGCCGAACAGGCGGCGAAGGAACGGGCGCGCGCGGCTTTTGAGGCGAACACCGATCCCAAGGAATACGCGCGTCAGACTGCCGAACACAAAGCGCGGGCAAAACGCGAGCTCCCCGCGCGCGCACAGGAATGGGCACACCTCATGGGCATAACGCCTGCGTCCGTCCGAGTCGGTTCGGCGCGGACGCGGTGGGGGAGCTGCAACGCGGCGGGGGCTATCCGGCTTTCCTGGCGTCTGATTCTCGCCGATAAAGAGGCGATCGATTACGTCATCGTCCACGAGCTTGCGCATCTGCGGCAGATGAATCACGGTGAGGCGTTCTGGGCAATTGTCGCACGGTACGCGCCGGACTACAAAGCGCAACGCGTAAAACTCCGCGCCTTGCAGCGCCGTCTCGAAATCGAAGGACGATAATTCCCTTCGAATTCATGTTATACTTAAACATTATTCCCCGGTTCCAAACGGCAGAAAAATTGTCGCCGGGATATGCAAGCAATATCGGACAGACCAAAGCGAAAAAAGGATACACAGAAAATGACAGACCTTATGAAAGAACTTACCATTGCGCGTACGCAGTCTCCAAAAGCGAAACCGGATCCGGCGACGCTCGGTTTCGGCGAAGTTTTTACCGACCACATGTTTCTGCTGGACTATCAGACAGGGAAAGGCTGGCAGGATCCGCGCATTGTTCCCTACGGACCGATTGCGCTCGATCCGGCGGCGTCCGTGTTTCATTACGGGCAGGAGATGTTCGAAGGGCTTAAGACCTATGCGGCCGAGGGCGGCGGATTGCGCCTGTTCCGCCCGGATATGAACGCGAAGCGCACGAACAGGACGAACGAACGGATCTGCATGCCGCAAATCGATGAGGGGCTGTACGTGGATGCCATCAAAGCGCTCGTGGATGTCGACCGGGATTGGGTACCGGATTATCCGGGTACTTCCCTCTATATCCGGCCTTTCATGATCGCGACGGAGCCTTTCCTTGGCGTGCGGCCGGCGGATCGATACCTCTTCATCATCATCCTGTCACCGGTCGGCCCCTATTATAAGAGCGGTCTTGCGCCGACGAAGATCTTTGTGGAAGACGAATATGTGCGCGCAACAAAAGGCGGCACGGGTTTTGCGAAGATCGGCGGGAATTATGTGATGGGTCTCAAATCCCAAGAAAAAGCGGAGGAGATGGGCTTCTCACAGGTGCTGTGGCTGGACGGCGTGGAACGCCGTTATGTGGAGGAGATCGGCACGTCCAATGCGTTCTTCGTGATAGGCGGCGAAGTCTTTACAGCGCCGCTTGAGGGCACGATCCTTCCTGGTATCACACGCGATTCTGCGTTGACGATTCTGCGTGACCGCGGCGTTCCGGTGCGGGAAGAGCGCTTTACAATCGACGAAGTTTTCGCGGCGGCGGAACGCAGCGCGCTCGACGAAGTCTTTGCGTCCGGTACGGCAGCCGTCATCTCGCCCGTCGGTGAACTGCGTTGGAAGGACAAGGACATCATTATAAACGGCGGCGGGATCGGACCGCTTTCGCAGGAGCTTTACGACACCATCACCGGCATTCAGAGCGGCAGGCTTCCGGATCCGCATGGCTGGACGGTTGCGCTGTAAATAAATAATATTGACACGATGAACCGGATAAAAAATTATTTATAAAAGGAAACGTTCGTTAAAAATGAAACACATGAGGGCAGTATTATGAAACACTATATATCCGCATTGGTAGACAACCGCGCCGGCGTGCTCGCGCGTATCTCGGGACTCTTTGCGCGCCGCGGTTTCAACATTGATTCGCTCGCGGTCGGCGTGACGCACGACCCCGCGTATTCCCGCGTTACGATCGTCGTAGACGGCGACAGCTATATCGCCGACCAGGTGACGAAACAGCTCTCCAAATTGATAGACGTGCGCACGGTCAGGCAGCTCGATCCGGAATTTATGGTGCAGCGCGATCTCGTGCTCATCAAGGTAAAGATTGAACCCGAACAGCGCGGTGAGATTTATGATCTTGTAAAGATCATGGGTTGTGAGGTGGTGGACATCACGCACACGACGCTCATGGTCGAATTTGACGACCGCCCGCCGAAGGTGAGCCTGCTAATCGACCTGCTTTCCAAATACGAGATCCTGGAGATTGTCCGCACCGGCACCATCGCCATGCAAAAAGGCGCGGGGTCGTTGTACGACAAAGAGGAAGAAAACTGACGGCCTCGCCGTCCGCTTTCCTTATCTCGGGAAATCCTCGATAAGGCTGCTGCGCAGCTCCCAGAGTTCCTGCGAGAGATCGACATAATACGTCTGCGGATTTTCAAACCGCAGCGTCTCCTCCCACAGCGTATTGATCTGCGCGAGGCAGAAATCACGGATTGCCTCCGGCTGCGGCGTCTCGTAAACGCAGCGTCCCTTATCGAAAATTTGCAGACGCAGTTCACGTGCGATGAAGTTCGAGAGATTCTTGCGTTTCCAGGTGAAGCTCGGGTCGAAAATGCAATAATCGTCGCCCGACGGCGCCTCCTCGTGCGCGAGCGTGATGACGTCCGCAATCATGCGGCCGGTACTCTTGTCGTAGAGGCGGTAGAGTTTTTTGAAACCGGGGTTTGTGATCTTCTCCACATTTTCACTGATCTTCATCTTTGGAACGATCACGCCATCCTTTTCGATGCCGGCCATTTTGTAGACACCGCCGAAGACGGGATCGGAGCCCGCCGTGATGAGGCGCTCGCCGACGCCAAAGCTGTCGATTTGCGCGCCTTGCAGCAGAATGTCACGGATGAGCCATTCGTCGAGTGAGTTGGAAATCACGATCTTGCAGTCCGGAAGCCCCGCTTCGTCGAGCATCGCGCGCGCTTGCTTCGTGAGATAGGAAATATCGCCGCTGTCGATGCGGATTCCCATCGTTTCCGGCCGCATCTCTTTGAAAACACGGATTGCGTTGGGAACGCCGGATTTGAGTACGCTGTAGGTGTCGACCAGGAGGGTGCAGTTATTGGGATAGAGCTTCGCATAGGCTTTGAAAGCTTCGTATTCGTTCGGAAATACCTGTACCCAGGAATGCGCCATCGTGCCGAGCGCGCGGATCCCATAATCCCGTTCGCACACGGTACAGGCCGTTCCGATGCAGCCTCCGATAAAGGCCGCGCGCGCGCCGAGGACCGCGGCGTCGGCGCCGTGCGCACGGCGCGTCCCGAATTCCATCACGGCGCGCCCCTGTGCCGCCCGGACGATGCGGTTTGCCTTTGTGGCGATGAGGCTCTGATGGTTGATGAGCAGCAGCAGCATCGTTTCGATATACTGCGCCTGCAGCAGTGGCCCGCGGACCGTCACGATCGGTTCACCCGGAAAGATCGGCGTCCCCTCAGGCGGCGCCCAGAGGTCACACGCGAATTTAAAATCCGCGAGATACCGCAAAAAATCTTCCGAGAAGCCGCCCTTCCCACGCAGGAACTCGATATCCTCTGCGGTGAAGCGGATATTCTTCAGAAATTCGATGACCTGCTCAAGGCCTGTGAAGATCGCGAAGCCGCCGTCGTCCGGCACCTTCCGGAAGAACAAGTCGAAATACGCGGTCTCCTGCGCGAGGCCGGTTTCGAGATAACCGTTTGCCATCGTGAGCTCGTAAAAATCTGTCAGCAGCGACAGGTTGTTTCTGTCCATTTCCAATACCTCATTATTCCACAGGCCATAGGCGTTTCCAATATTTTATCACAGAGCAATGGTATAATAGGCCAATGAACAGACTCGATACAAGATTCTTTGACTGGGGGCTTTTCCGCAGGGATGTGCGCCGTGATGTGCGGCTTTGCGTTTGGTTCACGCTTTTTGCCATCGGCGTCAATCTGCTTGTCGGCATCATTGTCCAGTCCGTAGGCATGGCGATGAATCCGCAGACGATGGATGCGGTGCGGCAGGGGCTCGCGTCCGGCGGGCTTTCCGAAGCAGCGCAGGGTGCGGAGGACACGATGAGCGGAACCCTGATGGCGCTTGCGACGATGGCGGGCGCGGTGATCGGCCCACTGGTCTTCCTGATCTATCGCCGGAAGCGATTTTTCGGGGATCTGGCCATGCCTGCGCGCGAGCGGCTTACCCCAAGGCTCTTTATTTTCTTTATCCTGGGGACCCAGGCGGTCCAGCTCCTTTACGGTTTTCTCGTGACCTATGTCGATTTCCTTCTGAAACCGACCGGCATTTCGCTCCAGGGCGATTATTCCAGCCTGATGGACCAGGTGCTGTTCAATCCCGTTGGGATGACCTATGTGATCGCGGTTGGGCCGGTCTTTGAAGAACTTGTCTTTCGCGGGGCGCTGCTCGGCGGCCTGCGCCGATATGGGGAAAATTTCGCGATCATCCTCTCGTCGCTGATGTTCGGCTTCTTCCACATGGTCGTACTCCAGATCCCGTTCGCTTTTTTCATCGGGCTGCTGCTCGGCTATGTCGCAAGCCGCTATTCGCTTCGGGCTTCGATCGCGCTGCATATGGCCGTGAACGCGCTGTCCACACTGCTTACGATGCTGCCGTCATCGGGCGCCGCGTCCACGGCCGGCGGCCTCGCAATGCTGGCCTGTACGGTCATCTTCATCGTCTGGCTGATTCTCAAAAGGCGCAGCTTTACCCTGCGCGTCCGCGCCGGCGCCGCCTATTACGACGGCACCTACCGTGCCGCGTTTTCGAGCATCCCGCTCTGGATATATCTCGTTCTGCTGGGGTTCGTGGGCGTCGCGCAGCTTCTTCTCATGCCTGGTGCTTCCTGACATAAATAACAGGTTTATTCAGGGTTGCATTTCGTGTCCCTAACGCACAAATTTTATATATTTCTGCGGCGCACGACTTTTTTAGTCGGCGTCTTTTCAAATTCCTCATGGCGTATCTGTACGTGGCGGATACGCTTGTAATTCGCGAGACTCTCGTTGAAGTCGACAATCACGCCGCGGATAAGGTCGGATACGAGCCCTTCGTCGTCGGCAAAATTCTCGCCGAGCGCTTCGCGGATGACGGCGTAATCAGGCCGTATCTGCGCGCTGATGAGCGGCCCGCCGCGTTTCTTATCTTCGGATGCAAAAATCATAATTTCGGTGATATAGGGCTCGCGCATAAGCTCGGCCTCAAGCTCCTCGGGAAAGACGTTCTTCCCGGTCTTTGTCACGATGATATTGGCCTCGCGTCCCGTGAGGTAAAGCCAGCCGTCTTCGTCGAGCAGTCCGTAATCGCCGCTGTGGAACCAGCCGTCTTCCATCACGCGTTCCGTGCGCTTTTCATCTTCATAATAACCGATCATCACGGTCGGCCCCTGATAACAGATTTCACCGACGCCCTTCGCGTCCGGTTTGTCGATGCGCAGCCGCCCGCTCGCTACGCGCGGTCCGACGGAACCGATCTTTGCGAGTGTATCGCTGAGATAGGGCGTCGTCGTCATCAGCGGCCCGCATTCCGTCATGCCGTAGCCGAAAACGACTTTGATACCGATCTCCTGCAAGCCGCGCAGCGCCTGCGGATCGATCGGAGCGGCACCCGTGAAGATCGAGTCGAGTTTGCCGCCGAAGATTTTTTGTTCCTCGTAGAAAAACTCACGCGCTTTTTCACGCGCCGTGCGGTCGTCGTTCGGCCCGAGCCGTCCGCGCAATTTCAGATAATCGTTAATGCGCCGCCAGAGGTCGGCTTCCTTTCCCGCCTCCGCCGTTCCGCGCAGGATTTTCTGATAGAGGTTTTCGAGCAAAAGCGGGACGAACAGCATGACGGTGGGTTTCACCTCCCGCATATTCTTTTCGATATACTTCAGTCCGTCTCCGAACGCGATGCAGACGCCGTTCGCGAACATGAACTGCTGACCCATCACAAATTCAAAACAGTGGTGCATCGACAAGATGGAGATCGTACGGCCTCCCGGCCGTACGTCATGTGCGGCACGCATATCCGAAAGGTTTGCCGCCATGCCGCGGTTGGAGAGCATCACGCCGCGCGCGTTCTCCGAAGAGCCGGATGTAAAAAGCAACGCGGCGAAAGCGTCCGGGTCGATCGGAAGCGCTTGGTAGGCGGCGATCTTTTCCTTCGGCAGGGCGCGGCCCGCCGCGAGCAGGCTCGCAAGCGCGATCGGTTTTTTGGAGGCGCGCCTGAGTTCGGCAAAGAACCGGTTCGGGTCTTTGCCTTCCGTCCGGCCCTTCGCGTGCGGCGTCTCCGTTCCCGTGTAGCGGTTCATGCGGATCCGGAAGGGGACAAAGTCCGCTTTCTCCACCATTTCATCCATACGTTCGGTGTAGAAGACCGCTTCGCATTTCGCGTGACGCAGAAGATAGAGGAGTTCGTCCGTACGCAGCTCCCTGTCGAGCGGCACGACGACGCCCGCGCCGAAAAGCGTCGCGTAACAGGCGAGGATCCATGAATAACAATTGTCGCCGACAATCGCGATGTGTTTCCCATAAAGCCCGAGCTCAAGCAGCGCCGCGCCGAGCGCGCGGATATCCGCAAAAGCCTCCCTGTAGGTGACGGCGCGGAAGGACGCGGAGCGTTCGGGCCTGACCCAAAAGGCGTCGAGGTCCGGATGCGATTCCGCGGCGGCGGTCAGGACGTCGCGCACAACGGCCGGCGCCTGCGTGTCCGCCGCGCCTCCGGCCTGCTTTTTCACACCGCCTGGATCGTCCGTGCGTCCGAATATATAGTCGAGCGACACGCCGAAGAAATCCGCGTACCACAGGAGGATCGCAAGCGAAGGAGCCGTGCCTCCGCCCTCGTAACGGCCGATGCTCGGCTGGCCGATACCCGCGAGTTTCGCGAGTTTTACCTGCGAATAGCCGGCTTCTTCACGCAGTATTTTGAGCCTTGCCCCGATTCTGTTTTCCATAGCATCAGTATACGGAATTCCTCATCCTTCTGTCAATGCATTTCATGAATAATGCTTAACCGCTATGTATTTCGCGCATGGTATTGACCGAAAGGACGCCCTCCGCTTTTCTGTACATCCTGTTAAAAATTGCTTGCATTTTCCTGCGCGGAAATGATACAATAACACTCAGACAAAAAGCAGAAGGCTTCGCCTCTCACCTCGTCGGCATCGGCAGGCAGGTTTGTACTTCAAAAGCATCCCGGTATTTATGCGGGGAAGCGGACGGACGGACATGAGGCGAACGAAAGCGTTCGTTTTTTTGTTGCTTTAGAAACACTGAGAAGGAGGTAAAAACCAATCGTCAAAGGAAACCAAAGGCCCCCCGCGAAGAAAAGCAACCCCGTAGGCGAGGAGATCCACGCGAACGAGCTGCGCGTTATCGACAGCGACGGGGAACAGGCCGGCATTATGCTGCGTGAAGCGGCACTCTCCTTAGCGGAACGCAGAGGGCTCGAGCTCGTACTGATCTCGCCGAACGCGGACCCGCCCGTGGCGAAAGTCATGGATTACGGAAGATTCCGTTACGAACAGCAGAAACGCGAGAAAGAAGCGAAGAAAAAGCAAAAGGTGATCCAGGTCAAAGAAATCCGGCTTTCGACGTTTATCGACAGTCATGACCTCATGGTCAAAGCGGGCGCGGCGATGCGTTTCCTCGGCGCCGGCGACAAGCTCAAAGTGAGCCTGCGCTTCAAGGGCCGCGAACGGGGCCGCACGGAACGGGGTTTCGAAGTGGTGAACCGTTTCGCCGAACTCATCAAGGACTACGGCCTTCCGGAAAAAGCGCCGAGCTTTGAAGGGCGCAGCCTGACGATGGTGGTCGCGCCGGTGCCGCAAAAGAAGGAAAAGGCTGCGAAACCGGAGATCGAACCGGCGCTTTCCGCCGAAGTCGAGGCGGAGATCAAGGCAATCGAGGCCGCCGCCCTGGAACCGGAAGAGGCCGCCGCGGAGAAGGATGTTACAGAGAAAGACGCTCCGAAGGAGCCGCCGAAAAAGAAAAAGGCGAAGGGACCTTCGGAAGAGATGGATCTGTGACGGACCTGTGAAGTCGTTCAATTATTTATTATAAGAGGAAGAAGAGGAGAAAAGAGAGATGGCAAAAAACAAGATGAAATCCCACCGGGGCGCGAAAAAGCGCATCCGCCTTACGGCGACCGGAAAAGCGAAGAGGAACAAAGCGTACAAGAGCCATATCCTCAACAAGAAATCGGCGAAGCGCAAACGCGGGCTGCGGCAGGCGACGCTGTTGTCCGGCGCGGATCTCAAACGCATCAAGCGCGCGATGGGAATGTGACGTCCGGTTTGAAAGATTTTGTTTGGCGGATATAAAGAAGTAAGAGGTAAGAAAAATGGCAAGAGTAAAAAAGGGAATGAACGCGCACAAACGCCATCGCAAGGTGCTGAAGGCGACAAAGGGGTATTACGGGCAGAAGAGCAAGGTGTTTCGCGCCGCGAATCCGGCAAGGATGCGCGCGCTGGCGTCGGCGTTTGTCGGGCGCAAGCAGAAGAAACGGGATTATCGCCGGCTGTGGATCGCGCGCATCAACGCGGGCGCCCGCTTGAACGGCCTCAGCTACAGCCGCCTCATGAA